>CALMFL010000276.1 GCA_937862595.1 uncultured Fidelibacterota bacterium | reverse complement strand
CAGGCATCGCTTAGCCCCAAACCCGCATAGATAAAGGGTTTTACCGGACTCTTAATCCGTTGGTTCGGGGTTCCCCCGGAGGGTTCCCTACGGGAAAGTCCCAGATGGCGTACCATGACTCCTCTTTCCCGGGGAGTTTTGTTTTTCAGGCGCTTTTATTGAGAGGGCTGCTTTCGTTGTTTCAAGATGCGAAATGGAGAAAAGGGGAAAAGGAGAGGAGGAGAAGAGGGGAAGAGTGTACCTTTTAAACTGTCATAGCATAAAGATCAAATCTTCTTTGTGCCTTCGTGTCTTTGTGTCTTTGTGTTACCTTGACGTCATCGCCAGTCTAAGAAACAGGTATGGGGAGCTGTCCTGAAACGCGACAGGTCCGAATTTTTCAATCCGAAAACCTGGACGATCATTTTTTTCGGGAAGGTAAGATAGTTGGCCCCCAGGAAGGGCTTTATCGGGAAATAGGGTATGTAAGGCGTTTGAACGCCTTTCCATCCCGCCTGTTTTGCCTGAATATTGAAGAAGCGGATAAGATCTGCAGCGCTTCTCCCGGAAAGATGATCGACATGTATCAGGTCAAGCCATCCGAAGGGAATGGTGTTGCCAAATCCCGCAAAGTTGAATTCCCATGCCAGCACAAAACCGTTTACCTTACCCGTATGATCTTCATGCACACAGCAGATGATTCCGGGCTGGTCCAGGTACCAGGTGAGGTCTTCACGGTTCTTTATGATCGCGGCGTCTTTGCTTGATGCATATTCGTCAAGAAGCTCAACGATCCTTTGTTTGTCCTCCGGTTTGAAAAGTCTGATCCCCTGACCGTTTTTCATGGGTTTGGGAGAGGGTGTGCGGGGAGGAGATACAAGCCGGATGACCCATCTCTCATAGAATTTCAGCTTCATTACCTTTCTGACGGCGGGAATATCAAAAACCCGGATAATAAACCAATTGATGTCAAACCATTTTATCGATTCCACGCCCGAATGGCGATCGGCGGTCGCTTTCCCCAGGTCGATCCCGTTTTGCCCGGGTTCAAAGATAGCATAGCTGCAGGTATATCCGCGCGCGGAAATTTCTTCGATGAATTTCGAGACCATCAGGGAACCGACCCCTTTTCTTTTATGATCGGGATGGACCGCGGCCCAGGAAGGGACCATAACCCGGACCTGTTCGCGTTGCTGAGAATTTTTATTTTTCTGATTGAAGCAAAGGGTCCGCGGCAATCCGCCCATAAATCCGGCCATCGTGCCGCTCGGCTCATGCATGACCCTGATGATAAGCTGATCGTCAAGATACGGCGAGCCGAACAGTCTCCGGAACGTCATGGCGTCGAAAACAACCGTCGTTCCCTCTTCCTGGGCAAGCTCGTCCGAGAGGAAGGCCTGCGTGATAAGTTCCGCGAATGATTCGGGATTTTCTTTTTTAAGATCAATTATTTCCGCACGATATTCATTAGCCATTGACATCTGCTCCCCGGGTTGGACACCTGACAATTTTCAGCGTTTGTTAAAAATGCCGTCCGTGTAATATATTTAATTTTTAAAAGAGTATTCGTTAAAAAATGAGATTTATCAATAAGGGTCGATGATCTTTCCCTGAAAAACCGGAGGCTTGAAATGTTCGTAAATGTCTTAATTCAGTTTTTTCTCCAAAACTTCGTAAATCGCAGATCCGTGTTCTGAGATCGTGAGCGTTTGGAGTTCGGGGTTCGGGATTCGGTGTACTTCAACCCTAACATGATATGCAAAAAACTTGGGGCAAGTTTTTTACCTTACCAGGATGTGCATGAAAGTTCTGAACCTGGCGTGCGGACGCGCCGTCTCTTTTTCATCGTATATTATCAGTTGCCGGCCGTTATTTCAACAGCACCATCTTCTTTGTGTCCGCAAAGCTGCCGGCGGTGAGTCGGTAAATATACATGCCGCTGCCGAGCTGCCGGCCGGCATCATTCCGGCCGTCCCAAACGATGGAACGGTAACCCGCAGCCTCTTCCGAATCGATCAGCGTCCGGACAGCCCTTCCGGCAATATCGTAAACCACAAGCTTTACCCTTGCCGCTTCCGGCAGCGCATAGCGGATGGTGGTAACGGGATTGAAGGGGTTCGGATAATTCGGCGCTAAGGCAAATTCGTTCGGCATTTCCTCCGCGATCGCCGTTTGAAGGGTAGTAAATGAAAGGGTATCCCCGTAGGCAGTGCCCTGCGTATTTGTTGCATACGCACGGATATAATATCGCGTATTGGGCAGCAGTCCTCTTATTTCAGCGCTGAAGACGCCCGTGGAATCGGCGTTTCCCAGTTCGGCTTTTTCGTTTTCCACCGTCGGCGGTCCGTCCGGGCTCCAGCAAAAACCGTGCTGAACGGGAAAAGGATAGCCCAGAGTATGGATCTCGGCGCTTGCCACGGCACTTGCCGTATCGATGTTCTCAACCCCTAAGCCGGAAAGGACCGGCAAGGCGTTTTCAAATGTGGTAAAGGTAAGCATGCCGCCATACACGGTCCCGAGAATATTTGTCGCATAGGCGCGGACATAATAACGCGTATTGGGTTCAAGCGGATAAATGAGCGAAGAATACGCACCCGTCGAGTCCGCAGGTCCGTGAAGGGTTCTGCGTCCGTCCACGGCGGGATTTGCCGAATCGCTCACGCAAATACCATAGACCGGGAAGGGAAGCCCAAGATATGTGATGCGACAGCGGACTTCCGCGGAATCGGTTTTTATGTTCACTATATCAAGCGTTTCAATGGACGGTTCAGGGTCGGCCTGCCATAACAAATACGGATATCCCGTATTCAGGGTGTCGATCATTCCCCAGAGATCGCCAAGGTCCCAGCCGGCATTGGCAAAGGTGCCCGGGGTCTTCATTTCAGCGCTTGTCTTGCCCGTCCCCCCGCCCGCCGATGTCGGCTGTCCCGAGACCTCGGCATCCCAGAAACTGTTGATGATCGTGGTATATTCCGGGCTGAAGGCTCCGGTCAGACCGCCGGTCAGGCTGTCCCCGGAAACCTGTCCCGAACTGTAGCAGCGGTCGATCGTTGCCGGGGAATATCCCGATCCGACCGTAGCGCCGCTCAGGCCGCCAATATAGGCGCTGCCGCTGACATTGCCGGTACTGTAGCAGTCGCTGACCGTACCCCAATTTCTACCCGTCAAACCGCCGGCATATTCGCTGCCGCTCACGGAAGCGCTGCTATAACTGTATTGGATTGATCCCATGCCGTTGGCGCCCACCAATCCGCCGGTTTCAACACTGCCGTTCACTAGGCCGTCAAAGGAGCAATTCATGATTGTTGATTGCTGGCTCCAGCCCACAAGTCCCCCCACAGTACCGGCACCCCTGACAGTCCCCGAACCGTGGCAGTTATCAACGTAAGAAAAACTGCCTTTATATCCTATCAGGCTTCCGACACAAGACTTGCCCGTTATATTTGCATTGGTAAGCCGAAGATTGATCACATCTCCTGCCGTAGCAAATAATCCAATATAATCGGAGTCAAAACGATTAATATACAGGTGGTCGATCACATGCCCCTGACCATTGTAAAATCCATTGAGCATAACGGGTGGCCACCCTTTACCCCCGAACCAGTTTTCTGTCGGACTTGCATCAATATCTGCAGTCTGAATATAAAAATCCGTCGCACAACCACTTGTGTCTGAAGCCATCCAATAGAGATTCTCAAGATTTGCGATCTTATAGGGATCTTCTTCGGTGCCGTTCCCAACAGGCAGAACCGGATCGACGGCTAAGGTATAGAAGCTGATCATATTACCGTAGGATGTTCCTGCGGCATTGATTGCATAGACTCTTGCAAAGTAAAAGGTATTGGCATTTAATCCTGTCATTCGGCTGGTAAATGAGCCTTCCGTATCAATACCGCCTTCTTCCGTTTTGCTGTCGCTGACCTTCGGGTTACCCCCGGTGTTCCAGCAAACCCCATACTGCGTGGGATCCGTGTCACCCAAATAAAGAATATTTCCTTCTATCTCCGCACTTGCCGTCATAATGTTCTTAACGCGATCCGTTGATACGATCGGGATCAAATAGATACGTTCATTCAGGAAGGGGTAATCGTCATTCACGCCGGCATCCATTTGCCAGACATCCGTAAAATCCCATCCGGCATCGGCATAGGTAGCCGTCGTCTTCATCTCCGCCGTGCTTTTTCCCACTCCGCCGGCGGAAGCTGAATAGCCGGATGTTTCGGTATCCCAGAAACTGCCGCTGACGGGAGAATCGTAACGTTCTCCGATCAGTCCGCCTGCCAGGGCTATGGCTCCCTGGACAGCGCCGGTACTGTAGCAGTTCTCAATGTGAGATCCGACATAGACCAAGCCCGCCAGACCGCCGAGCCGGGTGTCTCCTTCGACATTGCCGCGGCTGAAACAATTCTGCAGGAGCGTGCTTTCACACTCGCCGATCAGGCCGCCGCTACAGTTCACACCGGTCGCATTTCCGGTGCTGTAACAGTATTTAACGGAAGATTCGCGGCTGTTCCCGATCAGTCCGCCGACCTGTCCGCCGATGTAAATACCGCCCCATACGACCCCGGTACTGTAGCAATTCAATAGATTCGATCTATACAGAACTCCAATCAGCCCTCCGACACAATATCCATGGCCATAAAAGGGATTTACCGGGGAATAGCTGTAACAGTTGATTATCTCAGATCCCTCCGCGAAGCCGACCAGTCCGCCGATATTGCCCGTATTCCCGTAAACGGTCCCGGATGTGTGGCAGTCAAGTATTTTGGAATTCCGGCTCCATCCGACCAGCGCCCCGACCTCACATTCGCCGTGGAGGGTCCCGCTGCCGTAGCAATGGCGGATCTCCGTCAGCGCATCGGCAAGACCGATCAATCCTCCCAGCGCATTTCCTCCCCTCATGTTGAAGTTGGCGATGTTCAAATTGCGAATAATCGCCGTTTGGCTTATCCCAAACAAGCCAAGCGCATCCGTCAGGGAATCACAAATAAACAAATGATCGATCGCATGCTCTTGTCCGTTATAGGCACCGGTGAAAGCAACGTTTCCATTGCCGATCGGGGTCCAGCCCTTGCCGCCGAACCAGTCTGCAGTCGGAGTTGCATCGATATACGCGGTCTGAATATAATGACAGGCCCAGCGGCTTGAATCCGCCGCGATCCAGTAGAGGTTTTCCAGCGTCGCTATTTCGTAGGGGGTGTCGGCCGAACCGTCGCCCGCTTCGGGCGCGACGGCGACCGGAACGATCTCCTTCGCTTTCCAGGGCAGATACGGGAAGCCGTCGTTCACGAGGGAATCCATCCCCCAGATATCCGTAAAGTCCCAGCCTGCATCCGTGAAGGTTGACAATGTCCTCATTTCCTCCATGCTTACGCCGGTGCCGCCCGAAGAACTGCCCAGGCCCGAACGCTGGGTATCCCAGAAACATGCGGTGACAATATCTTCCACGGAAGCAATATTGGTATAACCGATCAATCCGCCCGCATATTCTCCGCTTCCCGAAACGGCGCCGTTGCTGTAACAGTGATAGACGTTCCCTTCATTGATCCCCACAAAACCGCCCACATAGACCGTTCCGCTGACCGAGCAGGTGCTGTAGCAGTCCCCGATCCAGGTTTCGTTCATCCAGGTCGCGCCGCTGAAGCCGCCGATGCCCCAGGCGTCTTCCGACCCCGTCACCGTTCCGCCGCTGTAAGATTCGTTTACTTCACTCAGTTTCAAGCCGCCGAACATCCCGCCGCCGCAGGTATCCTGAACGGTGACCTCGCCCCGGCTGTAACAGCGTTCGACGGAAGTGCCGTTCACGGCAAGTCCGACCAGGCAGCCCACATTGACCCGGCCGCTGATGCGCGCGTTGATCACGGAGAGGTTTCGCAGGACGGCCTGCTCCGTCAGCCCGAAGAGCCCGATATTCTTTTCTCCGGGGCGATTAATATACAGGTTATCGATGACGTAGTTGTTCCCGTCATAGCTTCCGCTAAATTCCGCAATACTGTCGCCGATCGGCAGCCAGCCATTGCCGCCGAACCATGTTTCGGTCCCTGCCGCATTGACATCGGCCGTCTGCAGATAGCAGGAGTTCCAGCGGCCGGAGTCCGCCGCGAGCCAGTAGAGATTTTCCAGGGAGGCGATCTGGTAAGGGTCGTCTGCTGAACCGGTGCCTGCGGCGGGCGGGACGGCGGTTTGTCCGAAGCAAAAATATCCGAAAAGCAAAAAGACAACGAAAAGCATGTGCTTTTTCATTTTTTTCCTTTCCATGATGATGATCGGTCTGCTTTTGTGATCGGCTGTTAAGCCCGGTCAGGCGGCGTGCTATAACCGCAGGTCCTCCCGATGCCCGGCACAAAGGGCCTCCCCTGTCCGGGGACCAGAACTTAAATGTTGATGATAATAAAAAATTATAGCTTTCCAGTATTCAAAGCAAGATTTATTTCCGGCGCCAAAAAACTTGGGGCAAGTTTTTTCATTGAGAAACGGCATAATCCGCATCAACACATGATATTGTTGTTTTTAAGGCAATAAATTGCGGCGTTTTTCAGCAAAAACACCGCTAAAAACTTGAGGCAAGTTTTTTTTATTTTCAGGACTGCAGGGCGCGGCCCAGGTCCACCATCTCAATGGCGCTCAGGACGGCGTTCCAGCCTTTGTTGCCGGCCTTGGTCCCGGCGCGTTCGAGGGCCTGTTCGATGCTGTCGGTGGTGATCACGCCGAAAATAACGGGCTTGCCGGTTCCGAGGGATACGTTGGCGATGCCTTTGCTGACCTCGGCGGCAACGTAATCGAAGTGCGGGGTTGCGCCGCGGATCACGGCGCCCAGGCATACGACGGCGTCATAGTCTTTCCGGGCCATCATTTGTGCGGTGAACGGGATCTCGAAAGCCCCCGGCACCCAGACGGCGTGCAGGTTTTCCGCCTTTCCGCCGTGACGCAGAAAACAGTCTTCCGCTCCGGAGAGAAGTTCTTTGGTGAGAAGGTCGTTGAAACGCGATACCACGACCGCCAGTTTCATGCCTTCGGCATTCAGATTTCCTTCAATGTGCTTCATTTCTATTTTTCCTTTCCTTCTTTGTTCTTGTTCAGGATCATGTGACCCATTTTGTCACGCTTGGTCTCCAGGTAGGACTTGTTGCTTGCGGTCGGCTCGATCTCTACCGGCACGCGCTCGGTGATCTCCAGATCATATCCGGACAGGCCGATGACCTTCGTGGGATTGTTGGTCATCAGGCGCATTTTTCGGATGCCGAGGTCCTTGATGATTTGAGCCCCGGCGCCGTAATCGCGGAGGTCAGGTTTGAATCCCAGTTCGATGTTCGCCTCGACGGTGTCGAATCCCTGGTCCTGCAGTTCGTAGGCCATGAGCTTGTGTTTCAGTCCGATCCCCCGGCCTTCCTGGCGGAGATAGATGAGCGCGCCGTTGCCGGCTTCGGCGATCTTTTTGAGCGCCGCATCCTTTTGCGCCCCGCAGTCGCAGCGGGCGGAGTGAAAAACATCTCCGGTGAGGCATTCGGAGTGGACCCGGATGAGGGCGGGGGTCTCGGGATCGAACTCGCCCATCGTGATGGCGATGTGTTCCTTTCCGTCCAGAAGATCCTTGTAGAGCGTCAGCTTGAACTCCCCGTATTCATTGGGGAAGCGGACGGTGATGATCTTTTCGATATAATGTTCTTTTTTGCGGCGGTACGCGATCAGATCGGCGATGGTGATGATCTTGAGGCGGTGTTTTTTCGCAAACGCCATCAGCTCGGGCAGCAACATCATGGTCCCGTCTTCCGCCATGATCTCGCACATCATGGCAACCGCACGGCATCCGGCCAGGCGGCAGAGATCGCTGGAAGCTTCGGTATGTCCGGCCCTGCGCAGTACGCCGCCGGGTTTGGCGACGATGGGAAAGATATGCCCCGGCCGCCCGAGCTGTCCGGGTTTGCCTTTGGGATCGGCAAGGACGGAAAAGGTCTTTGCGCGGTCGTGCGCGGAGATCCCGGTCGTGGTCCCTTCCAGGGCGTCCACGCTGACGGTAAAACCGGTGCTGTGAAGGGAAGAATTGTCCGTAACCATCGCGCTGAGTCCGAAACGGTCGGCGACTTCCTTTTCCACTGCGGCGCAGACCAGTCCGCGTGCCTCTTTGGCCACGAAATTGATGGCGGCCGGCGTGACGAACTGCGCCGCCTGGACAATATCACCCTCGTTCTCGCGGGAGGGATCGTCCACCACGATGAGCATTTTTCCTTCCCGTATGTCGCGAATCGCTTCCTCGACCGTATTAAATACAAATTCCTGTTCTTCACCGTTCATAGCTTGTATCCCCATGCTTCCAATGTTGTTTTGGTTAATTTCAGTTTGCCGCCGCTGAATTTTGCCAGGTATTTTCCGATGATATCCATTTCCACATTTACCTTTCCGCCGGGGGGAAGATCTCCCAGGGTCGTGTGCGAAAGGGTGTAAGGGATCACCGCGACGGAAAAGCGGTCCCGCGTTACCGACACGATCGTCAGGCTGACGCCGTCAAGGGCAACGCTGCCTTTTTCAACCATAAGCGCCGTGAGGGTTTCAGCGGTCCGGAATGTCATTTCCGCGCCGCCCCCGCGCCCTTCCCGCGTTATCAGTTCCGCGGTCCCGTCGACGTGTCCCTGCACCAGATGCCCGTCAAAACGGCCGCTGGCGGGCATGCCCCGTTCCAGGTTGACCGTCTGCCCGGGTCTCCAGTCCTTCAGGGTCGTGCGCGCAAGCGTTTCGGCGACCGCATCCGCGGAAAAGCCTTCGGACGAACGTTCGACGACGGTCAGGCAAATGCCGTTGACGGCAACGGAGTCGTCTTTTTCAAGATGCTCCCCCAGTTCGTTTGATCGGATGCGGAGGCGCAGGCCGTCCCCTTTCCGGGTGATCCCGTCGACCGTGCCGCGAGTTTCGATAATGCCTGTGAACATAAAACCGTCCTTTAATAGTTGCGGAGAACGCCGCTGAAATGCATGTCCGGGCCGCTCGGCTCCCATGCGGAGGAAACAAAGCGCAGTGCCTCAGAAACCTTCCGCGGCGGCACCTGCATCATGCGGACCCCGCCGCCCAGCAGTTCCGGGGCGATGAAAAGTTCCAGCCGATCGATGAGATCCCGTTCCGCCAGCATGCTGTGAAGCCGGCCCCCGCCTTCCGCAAGAACCGCGTGCATCCCCTGC
>CALMFL010000275.1 GCA_937862595.1 uncultured Fidelibacterota bacterium | reverse complement strand
CCGGCATCGATGAAAGTATAGTGATGAGGGTCGCTTGACGTTCCCGCGCCGGCGATGAGTCCGATAATCTCACCGTTGCGATAGATCAGAAAATGCGAATTCTCGGTCTCGGATCCGGTGGTCCAGGTCAACTCGATTTTGCCGTTCCCGATCTCAACGGTGAAAGAGGAGAGCGTCACGGGGAGAGGGACTTCGGGCGGGGTATTGTTCGTAAGATAGGGGTAGCCGTCGTTCGTGCTCCCGTCGATGCTCCAGATCTCGTCGGTCCCGTTCGCAGATTCGCCGGCAAAATCCCATCCTACATCGGTAAAGGTGGCTTCGGTCTTCATTGCATCGGTTGTCAAACCGGTTCCGCCATGCGATGTCAATATGCCTGAGGTTTCCGTATCCCAGAAGCTGTTCAGCACGGTGTTGCCGGTGTTTCCTTGAGATAGGCCCATGATCAAAAAATCACCGTCGACCGTTCCGGTACTGAAGCAACGCACGATCGTTCCGGAATTATTATTGCCGCACAACCCGGCGGCGGTAGATTTTGAATCAACCGTTACATGACTGTAGGAATCATAGATAGTTGAATAATAATTTTGTCCTGCCAACCCGCCGATATATCCTTCCGTCCCGGTCACGGTTCCGGTGCTGTAAGATCTGTTTATTGTTGAGGATGTTCTTTGATGGCCCACCAGGGCACCTACCCAGTATCTGCCGGTGATCGACACGTTCACAAGACCAATATCTGAGATATCCCCGCCTTCGACATAACCTAAAAACCCGATGTAATCGGTCGATCCGCGATTGACCGTTATGCCATCGATGTGATGACCCTGTCCGTCATAGGACCCCGTAAAAGGGGTCGTTGAAATTCCGATTGGCGTCAAACCCTGACCGCTCGCCCAGCCTGACGAGGACGAGGCGTCAATATTCGCCGTCTGTTCAAAATAAGCGCCCCAGCTTGAGGAATTCTGCGTGATCCAGTAAAGATGATTGATCGTGCTTACCTGGTAGGGATCCCCTTCCGTTCCGCTGCCGGAGGGCTGGACGGGCGTGGGTTCGGCGAACGCCGTTCCGCACAGGATCGCGGAAATAATCAACACAAGCATGCGTTTTTTCATACCTTTATTTCCCGGATAATTTAGATGTTAAGGCAATTTTATTCAATTTGCGGGGTGATTGCAATATAAATAATGCCTCTTCCGGGGCGTCAATTTTCACCTGACAATTCAATTCATAATGCGATACGTGTAGAGACGCGCCATGGCGCGTCTCCCACGGCGCGTCTCCCATGGCGCGTCTCCCGGGGACGTTTATTGATACGATACGCGCAGGGGCGAATAATTATTCGCCCCTACCGATACATCGCAAAAAAAATCCCTCCCCGTTTTTATGGGAAGGGATATCGTGTCTTCGTGTCTTCGTGCCGTTGTGTAAAAAAATTACATTAGAACCAATGACAAGCCGATAAAATAAAAATGATCGATATTCCGGAACTGCCCGTGCGGGTTGATGCCGTAATAGGCGCGGAGATAGCCGCCGACCTTGCGGTCGCCCCCGCCCTGGTATTCCCAGCCGAGGTAGGCGTTGAGGTTCCAGGTGCGGCGTTCGGGGTCGTCCGCGAAGTAGCCGTACTTGATGCGGTTGCGGAGTTCCAGCGAAGTAACCTGATGAAACCGCGCCGAAGCAAGAAAGCCGCGGTCCCGGCGCAGGTTCAGCTGGAGCCAGTATTCAACGAGGGACTCGCTCGGGAGCAGTTCCTGCCCGCCGGTCTCGGTGAGCTTGTACTGGTAGAAGCCGTCGTCGCGGAACCAGACGTCCTGCACGCCGATACGGGCGGAAAGGACGGTGCCTTTCAGGGTGTCGGGATCGTTCAGGGTCAGCGCCAGCACCCAGGATTCGTAGGAGACGTTCACGCGGTAAAAACCGGGGCTCTCCGCCAGCGCGCGGATGACGAACTCGTCCCCCAGGTGCGTACTTTCATGGAAGATCGGCTGGAGGTTCAGGGCGATGTTGCGCAGTCCGGCCTTTTCCAGCGCGGGGTGGTAGAGGACCGAGCGGATCTCGCCGCCCAGCCAGTAGTCGGTATTGATCACCATGCGCGCGGTGGGTTCCAGGCTGTCCAGGATCACCGCGAAGGAGCCCGAGATCAGTCCGGCCGTCTTCAGCAGGATCCCGCCGGAACGGTAGGCATGGGAAACAAAGGGGATCTCGGCGCCGATGTGGCCTTCGGAAACGGGCCGCCGGCGGTAC
>CALMFL010000274.1 GCA_937862595.1 uncultured Fidelibacterota bacterium | reverse complement strand
TGACGGGTGACGGGTTGAAAGTATAGAGTAATGAGAAGGTGAAAAAAATATTTCGTTTTAATTTCTCACAAATGATCTCAGAACAAGAAACACCGATATTTGATTTTTGAAGTAAATATTTACTTCATTGTTCAAAATTTGTTAATTCTTGTTTGATATTCATTCCGCTGCATACAATAATAATTTCAAAATATATCAAAGATCTTTTTTATTATCGTTGGACAGTTAAGACCATCCTTTCTTGTCTCTTGATTTTTGTCTCTTGGATCTTGCTAAATAAGCTCCGCACCTTTGCGATTCACCTTAGACACATATATCTCATTTTCAATTAACTTATCGGCATAAACTTTTCCCATCGCGACCGCAACTTCTTCTGCGGAAACCTTGCCTTTACATAGTGCAAAAATTGTCGGACCGGAACCGGATATTCCACACGCCAAAGCTCCTGACTCCAGAGCTGCGGCTTTTACCGCATCAAAGTGCGACAGAAGTTTTTTTCTGGCCGGTTCGGCGATCAGATCCACCATTGAGCGTGAGATCAAGTCCCAGTCATTTGTATGCAAAGCATGGACAAACGCGGCAAGATAGGCGCTTTGACGGACCGCGGTGTCGCGCGGAACAAGTTCCGGTAGAACGGCGCGGGCGTCCCGTGTGGCGACCGCCGCATCGGGATGAACGACGGCGCACCAGAGATCTTTCGGAAAAGGGATCCGGATGATATCCGGCGGATCGCTCATCGGCCGTATCAGCGTGATCCCGCCCAGGAGCGCCGGCGCCGCGTTGTCCGCGTGGGCCGCGCCGCAGGCGAGCCGCTCCCCTTCCATGGCAAAGGGCAGTAATGCTTCTTTCGTGAAAGGTTCGCCCAGAAAGGCGTTCGCCGCAAGGGCGGCCGCGACCGAGCTGGCCGCACTGGACCCGAGCCCGCTTTTCAGGGGAAGTCCCTTCGTCAGGGTCACCGCCATGGCATCATCTCTGCCCAGCCTGTCCAGCATGCTGCGGATCACGACGCCGACCACGTTTTCCTCCGTTTTCTTGGGCAGGCGCCCAAGGTCGCCCTCGATTCGGACAAGGTGAACGCCGGGCCGGGTCCCGCTTTCGATGCTGACGGTATCGCCGGGATGCGTCAGGGCAAGGCCCAGGCAGTCGAAGCCGACGGAAACGTTCCCGATACTCGCAGGCGCATAGGCGCTGATCTTAGTGTTCTTCATGGTAGCCTTTTTTAACCAGCAGTTCGGCATTCAGGATCGCACCGCCCGCCGCTCCGCGGACCGTATTGTGGGACAACACCGTAAATTTTACGTCCAGGATGGTGCAGTCGCGCAAGCGCCCGAGGCTGACCGCCATGCCGTTCCCGAGGTCGCGGTGCAGCCGCGGCTGGGGATAGCGCGGATCGTCAAAATAGTAAAGAGGAGGATTGGGTGCAAAGGGAAGCTCCAGTTCCTGGGGCAGCGCACGGAAATCCCGCCAAGCCTGGATAATGGCTTCTTTTTTCACCGGGGAGCGGAATTTCAGACTGACGGATTCCATATGTCCGTTGGTGACGGCAACCCGGTTGCACTGTGCGCTGATCGCGATATTGGCAAAGTCGACCTTGCCTCCTTCCTCCAGCGTCCCGAGCAGTTTCAGCGGTTCGATCTGCATTTTTTCCTCTTCGCCGCCGATATAGGGGATCATATTGTCGATAATGTCCAGGCTGGAAACGCCCGGATATCCGGCGCCTGAAAGGGCCTGGTGGGTGACGACGAAAACCTTTTCGATCCCAAAAAGGTCGTGCAGGGGCTTTAAAGCCATGACAAGACCCGTCGTGGAACAATTGGGATTGGTGACGATCATGCCTTTGCAGTGTTGTTTTCTGACCAGATCCAGATGGTCCGGGTTCACTTCCGGGATCAGAAGCGGCACCGTTTCGCTCATGCGGTGATTTTTTGCATTGGAGATCACGATATAACCCGCTTCCGCAAATGCTTCCTCAATGGGACCCGCAACCGCGGCATCCAGTCCGCTGAACACGATCCGGCACGGCAGGTCCGGCACGCAGGCGGATACCATCATGTTCGCGATACGCGGCGGCAGGGGCGCCTGCTGGAACCAGTTCACGGCATGTTTGTACAGTTTTCCCGCCGAGCGTTCGGAGGCAGCCAATGCGGTGATCGTAAACCAGGGGTGCCCTTGCAGCAATTCAATGAATTTCTGTCCGACGCTCCCGGTTGCGCCTAAGATGCCCACGGGCAGTTTCTGATCGGGGATTTTCATGGGATTTCCTTCTTGATTTAGAATAAAGGCCGTTGCTAAAGGTCATGATTCCTGGGTAATGTGCAGAATATCGCCCATGATGCCGCTGGCGGTGACCACCGCACCCGCGCCGGCGCCCTTGATCACCAGGGGATTTATCGGATAACGTTCGGAGTAGATCGCGACGATATTGTCCGGTCCGGATAAATTGTAAAAGGGGTGCATGCCGTCGATCTCCTTTACCGTGATCTCTATCTTTCCATTCGTGATCACGGCAATGTAACGCAGTGCTTTTCCCTCATTTTTCAGACGCAGTATCCGTTTTTTCCATTTGTCGTCATCCCGGGCCAATGCCTGAATGACCTCGTCCGCCGTATCTGCTTTCATACATGCCCCGGAAACCAGCGATTCGGGAATGGCGTCTTCCATCTCAAGGGGATAGCCGATCTCACGCGCAAGGATCAGCGCCTTGCGGGCGACATCCATGCCCTTCAGGTCTTCCCGGGGGTCGGGTTCGGTGTAACCCTTTTCCAGGGCAAGTTTTACGGTCTCGCTGAAGGTGATCTCGGGCGAAAAGGTGTTGAAAATAAAGCTCAGGGTCCCCGAAAGGATCGCTTCGATGCGATGGATCCTGTCCCCGGTCTCGATCATGTAGTCCAGGGTGGATATCACCGGCAGTCCGGCGCCGACGGTCGCTTCGTACTTATACTGTACGTGATGTTTGCGGCAGATCTCGCGCAGAGAGGCATAAAATTCCATGGAGGCCGTATTGGCGATCTTGTTTGGCGTGACAACCGAGGCGCCGGCCGCAAGAATGTCGGGATAGCGCAGGGCGATATCCCCGCTTGCCGTGCAGTCGACGCAGACTTTTCGGGGAGTGGGATCCACACGGATCGCATCGATAAATCGGACGATCTCCGCTTTTTTCCCCTGATTCGCAAGGAGACCCGCAGCGCTTTCGGGATCCATGCCTTTGGAACGCATCAGCATGCTGCGGCTGTTGGTCAGACCGTTCAGCTGCATGTCCCGTTCTTTCATCAGGGCAAGGAAGGATCGTGCGACCTGTCCGGTGCCGATCAGGTAAACGGCCGTTCTCTCCCTGATTGGAAAAAGCGCGCGGTGCAGGGCGTTGATCGCGGCAGGCGCATCTTCCCGTGCGACCACGATGGATATATTGCGTTCGGAGGATCCCTGCGAAATGGCGATGATGTTGATGCGTTTTCGTCCCAGTGCGCCGAACACCTCGGCGGCGATCCCGGGCTTATGGCGCATTTTGTCCCCGACGACCGCAATGACGGCGGTATCGTTCTCGGGAATGATGGCATCGATCATGCCGGCTTTCATTTCCAGAAAAAAGGTCTCCTGAAGCATCTCGACGGCAATGTCCGCTTTGCCGGCATCGATGCCGATGCAGATGCTGTGCTCCGAAGAGGCCTGGGTGATCAGAATGATGTTGATCTCGTGGCGGGCGAGGCAGTCGAAAAGCCGCGCCGAAATGCCCCGGACACCGACCATGCCGCTTCCCTGGACCCTTAGAAGCGCGATGTGTTCTATGGAGGCGATCCCGGTGGCGTGGTAGTCCGTCATATTGCCTTCGGCCGAAATGACGGTCCCGGGTTTTTCCGGGGAAAAACTGTTTTTGATATGGATCGGGATATTCTTCTTCATGGCGGGGATCATGGTCGGCGGGAAGATCACCTTCGCCCCGAAATGCGAGAGTTCCATGGCGTCTTCATACGAGATCCGCGGGATAGGGAACGCGTCCGGCGTGATGCGCGGATCGGCGGTCATGACCCCGTCGACGTCCGTCCAGATCTCGATCCGGCTGACCTCCAGGGCCGATCCGATAATGGAAGCCGTATAATCGGACCCGCTGCGGCCAAGCGTCGTGGTTTCGCCCTTCGCATTTTTCGCAATGAAACCGGGAATGACATAGGGTGTCCGGGGATCCGCGAGTTTCTTTCGTATCGTTTCATAGCTGAACGGCAAATCCACCTGAGCGGCGCCGAAGCGGCTGTCCGTCCGGATCAGGTCCCGGGCGTCGGCAAGTTCACAGGCAATGCCGCGGGAACGAAGCGCGGCCGAGAACAGGATGGCCGAAATCCCTTCGCCGCTCGCCAGGACCTTGTCGCGGATCTTCGGCGTCTCTTCACCTAAAAGGCTCAGGCCGTTCAGGGTATCGCTTAGAACATTGAAAACCCGGGCCGCCGCTTCCTGCGCATCTGCCCGCAATTCGGGTGGAACAAGGGCGGACAGGATCCTCTCATGGCGCGAAACAAGTTCCTGCAGCAGAACCTTGTAAGCGGCATCTCCCGCCCGCGCCCGGTCGCATAACGCGATCAGGGTGTTCGTGACCCCTCCGAGCGCGGAGACGACCGTCAGGGGCTGCATGCCGGCATTGATGCTTTTTTCAACGATGTCCAGCGCCCGCGTAATGCACGCCGCGTCTGCCAGAGAACTGCCCCCGAATTTAAGTACCAGCTGCTGCATGGGATCCCGTATTTTTTATTGATTAAAATTTAAACCTATTATCGGTATTTTCAAATATTATTTGAATATCTTTCGACATTATCTCTATTACTGGTTTCGTTTTGTGGTTAATTATAATGTTTTGCCGATTATTATTTTGAAAATAAACAGGTACGGAACGGTTTCAAGCCGTTCCGCACAATTTCAAAAAAGCATACAACACACCTGAAGTATCACTTCCCTAGAGATGTAGGACCCCCGGGAACGACGACAAAGCTCCACATCGGGGTATCTGCCGGACCGTCATAATTGACCGCAGCGTCTATTCCGGGCGTCCAGGCGGAATCACCGTCATTATCGTACCAGTCAAATGTGAAATCGCTCAATTTATATTCGACATCCGCAGCGCCGCCTTTCCAATAGATGGTGGTCGTTCGATTTGCAACAATACTGAAGGGACTGAACGTTTCACCCGGGGACATCAAATGCAGCACCCCGCTGCTGTCGACATTAAAACTTCCCTGCGAGGAAAAATAATTCATGATCAGACTGGTGTCTCCGGCAGCGCCTTCCCCAAGGGATCCGGCCATTTCCACTACCGTATTGGTATCGGCGGCATATACCGCATAGCGCATAATTTCATTTCTGAATATGATCTTAAGGGTCAGATAGGTTCCTTCGGGGACATCATCGGCTAAAAACTCATACTCGCTCATATATTTCAGCTCATCGTTCTCACCGATCCTGACCCACGTGAAACTATCAATGACATCTTCCTGTATCTGATCTTTGGATACATAGATCTCGTGGGCATTGAATTTTATATCCATATTATACATGTGATGAACCGCTGCACTGTCCAGATGTCCGGAAGGAACACTTATCGTTTTCGATAGCGCTGTTTCCGGAATAACGGCAACCCCTTTAAAAAGCAAGGAACCGGTTTTTTCCGTATTGAACAGATCACAGGAAGTCACTAAAAATGCAATAACCAGAATAATAAAATACTTCGTTTTCATTTTTCAAACTCCTTAGTGATGACGATAATAAATTTACAATCGGTATTTGAGCCCTGCAACTCAAAAATATCTGTTGATGAACGCCCGGTAGCGGATAAAGATGAAAATATTGAAGCGTCTCAATACGTAATACAATCCATCAACCGGCGTTCCATCCCGCCTGTGCCGATGCATATCGGTGGAAAACAAGCTGCGGCCACCCATCGTGTCATCCCGGACCCCGAAGTCTCGGGGCCGGTGGCATGTTTATCCGGGATCCCATGCATCACGTCCAATTCTCGACAGTCAACAACTGCGTAATTTTTTACAGATCGTTTGTATAACAACCTCACATAATTCATTTAAAAAAAAGAGACGCGATAAATCGCGTCCCTGCTTCTAAAATCTTCAATGGGTGTTTTTTGTTGG
>CALMFL010000273.1 GCA_937862595.1 uncultured Fidelibacterota bacterium | reverse complement strand
GACCCAGTCCCCGACCCGGATATCCTTTCTGTCGATATCGTCCTGATTGTGAAGGGTTGCCCTTCGCACCAAAACGCCCCCGATCCGGACGGGCTCGAGGTTTGCGACCGGGGTCAGCACGCCGGTACGCCCCACCTGCACATCAATGCTGTCGATGCGGGTCACTTCCTGCCGGGGTTTGAACTTGCCGGCGATCGCCCAGCGCGGGGTCCGGGTCCGCATGCCCATGTCCTGCTGAAGGCCAAGATCGTTGACCTTAACGACGACCCCGTCGATATCGTAGGGAAGGCTTTCCCTTTTTTCTTCCATTTCGCGGAAATAGGCGATCATGTCCGCTTCGGTTTTCAAAACCTTGTTCAGGGGGTTGGTCCGGAATCCCCAGGTGCGCAAGCGGTTTATGAATTCCCAGTGCGTGTCAAAGCGGACCCCCTCGATACTGCCGGGAGCATAGATGAATATTTCCAGGGGACGCCGGGCGGTGACGGCGGAATCCAGCTGACGGAGGGAACCGGCGGCCGCGTTCCGGGGATTGGCAAAAAGTTTTTCTCCGCTAAGCTCACGTTCCGCATTCAATTGCTTAAAATGTTCTTTTGAAATGATGACCTCTCCCCGCACTTCCAGAAGCCGGGGAAGCGGAGCGCCGTGCAAACGCAGGGGGATCTGCCGGATGGTCCTCAGGTTTTCCGTGATATCCTCGCCGGTATACCCGTCCCCCCGGGTGGATCCGGCAACGAACACGCCGTTTTCATAGATCAGTTCGACCCCCAGTCCGTCCAGTTTCGGTTCGCCGACCAGTTCGGTATCGCTCCGGCCGGTATGTTTGGCAAGCCGCTGATAGAATTCCCTCAATTCGTCCTCGTTCATCGCATTCGCCAGGCTGAGCATCGGAATGCGGTGCTTCAGGGTACCGAAGCTTTCCAGTACGGCGCCGCCGACGCGCCGGGTCGGAGAATCCGGATCGGCGTAGTCGGGATGCTGGGTTTCGAGCTCCTGCAGTTCGCGGAAGAGGCGGTCATATTCCGCATCCGAGATCAGGGGATCGTCGAGGACATAATACCGGTAATTATGCTCCCGAAGCTTTTCCTGCAGTTCCCGTATCTTTTTTTCGATGGTATCCATTATTGATCGACATCCCGGGAAGAACAGATATCCACCCCGGTCCCCAGAATATTTCCGATGACGACCTGTCCCGTCCTGACCGGCGCGGCAACGCTGCAGGCATTGATCTCAGCCATAGCCCGGAAAAGCATGTCCCTGGGCAAGGGAGACGAACTGTGAACGGGAAGACGGGCATGTCGGGAACGTGTCAGCCTGACGGTGGTTGTCAGCATGCGCGCCGGATGGGTGAATTCTTCAATGGCAAAGGTTTCGCCCCGTTTGCATTGGTTTCCCTTGACCACGTATCCTTCCCCGTCTTTTTCAAGGGTGAGCCGGCATCCCAGGGGACATACGGTGCAGATCATGTCGTTTGTTATAAGGTCGGGCATTATTATTCCATATCGGCAAGCGCCGCGACCACCTGTTCGTGGAATTTGGTGATCACGCTGGTCTTGCAGTGGTAGTTGTTCGCGATACAGGAAAAGGCGATCAGGCGGCCGGAGCGCGTTCTGACATATCCCGTGTGGCTGCGGACCCCGCCGATATAGCCGGTCTTGACCCGGGCGTTGTTGGCGGCCGGCGTGTTTTTGCCGAAATAAACGACAAAGCCGTAATCTTTGTCGTCTCCCGCCGTTGCAAAGGTGTTATAAAAATCAGGAAAACTGTGACGTTTGGTCATGGCGCTGAGATAATCGCAGAAAATTTTCGTGGTGATCATGTTCTCGCGGGAGAGGCCGCTGGCGTCCACGAGGTACATCCCGCTGTGTTCGACGTGCAGTTTGTCCATATAGTCTTCGATCAGTTCGACGCCCGCCTTTGTCGTTCCCGTACCCGTTTCTTCGTGCGCCGTCCTGAGCAGGATCATTTCCGTAAAGGTATTGTTGCTCAGCTTGTTGGTGATCTCCGCGATCCGGAACAGGGGCGGCGACATCACGGTTTTCAATAATTTATCATTCTGATACGTGATCTTTTCGTTATTGACCGCTTCCGTTTTCCCCACGGGGATATTCGCCTTGACCAGGCCCTGTTTCAGGGATTGCGCCGCCAGAAGCGCGGGATTGGGCAGGGAGCCCTTGATCGTGAATTTTTCTTCGCCCGCCGGAACCGTTCCGTGAAAGACCGCATGGTACTGATTGGGGGCGCATAAGATATAGCCCTGGTCTCCGGAATTCAGCGGGCCGGTCTTCATCAGGTTCGTATAGGTCAACCCCGGCACGTCGGGACGAAGGCCGATCACCTCGGCGGGATCCCCTTCTTTGGCGCCGGGCATAAAGTCAAGGTAGTATTTATTGTCCGAAAAACATAAGGCCGTTAAGCCGGCGCCGTAATAATTGCCCAGATCCTCCCAGGTCCAGGTCCCCGGCACATGATAGGGCTCATACAGGGATTCGTCCGCGATCACGGCTCCGTCGATCGCTTTGATCTCCTTCCGTTTGATCGCCTTGATCCATTCCGTAACAAGCTTTTTACTGTTGTACACGCCGCCGACCTGGTCGCCGCCCAGGGTGGGATCCCCGCTGCCGACGATGTAAATATTCCCGTGTAGCGTCCCGCTCTGATCGATATTCCCGGAATAGTAGAGGCGGGTCTTAAAAGTAAAATCACCTCCCAGCTTGTCCAGCGCCATGCCGAGCGTGATCACTTTCAGGCTGGAGGCGCAGGCCAGGGACAGGTCGGACCGGTAGTCCGCCACAGGACCCTCCCCTTCCGCTTCGTCCACATAACGCGCGTACACGCTCCATTGCGCATGCTTGAGTTCAGGGGCACGGGACAGGTTTTCGACAAGTTCCTGCGGATCCCCGGCAAGGAGGAGGAACGCGATCAGGCTGATGGAGATGATTCTTTTAAGCAAACTTTCTTCCCTTTCAATTATTTGTAAAATTATCGCTTAATCTTTCGGTTTCAAAAACATTCCTAAGCGTATCCCGCGCTCCGCTCATCGCCGGAAGATCTGCGGGATGGGGATCCGGGACCAGAGCATCTCGCACATGTCCGTCAGGCTCTTCGTATTGAAGACCCCGCCTTCGATCCAGTCCACAAAGGGACCGAAGGCATCCGGGTAATGCATGGGCTTGATCGCGGGCATCGCCAGCCATTCGACGACCTCCGCAGGATCCAGTTCCTGCATGTGCTTCCCGAATCCCAGCTGTTCGATGGCCATGGCATTGGCGATCTGTTCGGCCTGGCCGGCGATCGGCTTGGCGAGGGTTTTCACACCCAGATCAAAGGATTCGCTGTTAGCCAGGAACCCGCCATGCAGCACGGCTCCCTCGGATGAGGCAAGGGATTCCAGAAAATTTTCCCTGCTTTTGGGAAACAGGAAAATATTCCCTTTTTCCCGGTTTTTATTCACATCGGTGAAAAAACAATAATCGTATTCCGGCGGACAGGCGCTCAGCAGTTTCAGAACATTATTCGGATTTTCGTAAGGCAGATAGACGGTGATGCGTTTTCTGCCCCCGGCATTCCCGGCGGTTTTTTGCCCGCCGCTCAAAAACGGCGGCATGATCGGAAACCCGAAGTGATGCCAGTGCACCGGCACCGTAAAGTCGGCGGGAACAAAATATTCCATGATCGTGCGGGTCATGACCTGCAGCGTGGGATACGGGACATCGTACTGAAAGGAATATTGGTGACTGACCCCTACGGAGGGGATCCGGTTCTTTTTGGCGACCTGGACCGAAACCGGCTCGTAATCCGTGATCACCAGGTCGATGCCGGACGCATCGTAGGAAAGGATATCCCGCACGTAGGAGAACGCATCCAGACGCGGGGCTGTTTTAATGTAGTTGATCTTCCCGTTCTCGGTGACATAGGTCAGTCCTTTGAATATCTTGTACGGCTCGAACGCTTCCGCATCGGGAATGTCCTTCTGCTGGGAACCGCTGAAAATGACCTTCACGTCGTGTCCCCGCCGGCGGAGTTCCCTGACGATATTGCGGGATTTGCCGATATGGCCGTTCCCGGTTGTCTGAACTCCATATAAAATATTCATGCGGTTCCTTTTATATTAAGCGGTTTTTACAGGAAAATATACGTGAAGTGAAGATAAAATACAAGCATGAGATCACGGGGATTTTCTATGGTTAGAGCCGTTTTATGAAAGAAGCTGTTCGGTTTGAAAGCATTTGTTCGTATATTTGTCCGGAGATACTATGACAGCGGCACCTGAGATCAAGATCATCGGCTTTGACGCGGACGACACCCTCTGGGACAACGAGCCTTATTACCGTTCTCTTGAGGATGTTTTTTGCGAGGTCATGAAGGATATCCTTCCCCCGGAGGAAAGTTCAAAGGAGCTGTACAAGACCGAGGTCAGCAATCTTCCGCTCTACGGCTACGGGTCAAAGGCCTACACGCTTTCCATCCTTGAGACCGCCCTGCGGCTGAGCCGCGAACAATTGCCCGCCGCGTCGATCGCCCGAATACTGAAAGCGGGAAAACAACTTTCGGACTCCCCTCTGAAGCTCCTCGATCATGTGGAAACGGTGCTTCAGAAACTGGCGCCGCATTACAAGCTGATCGTCGTGACCAAAGGGGATCTGATCGACCAGGAACGGAAATTAAAAAAATCCCGGCTGGAACGCTATTTCCATCATATCGAGATCATGAGCGACAAACAACCCGGCGATTACGAAAAACTGTTCCGTCATCTCGATATCCGCCCCGAAGAATTTTTGATGGTCGGGAATTCCCTCCGGTCGGACATTCTGCCGGTCGTCGAACTCGGCGGATACGCGGTCCATATTCCCTACCACACGACCTGGCTTCATGAAAAAGTCGGGGACATCGAGCTGCCCGCCGAACGGTTCAGGGAGATCGCTTCGATCCTGAAGCTCCTTGACGAATGCCCCTGGATTAGGTTGAAACCTTAAGGTATCCTTACCCCCTCCTGTTTTATACCCCCATGCAAAAACGGCGCAAATGCGCCGCATGTCCTTTTCCCTGATCTTTTTTCATTCCCCTAGCCTTCAGCCTTTAGCATTTAGCTTTCAGCCTTCTGTATTCTCTATTCTGTATTCTGTATTCTGTATTCTGTATTCTGTATTCTGACTTCTGTATTCTGTCTTCCGTCTTCCGTCTTCCGTCCACCCCTCAAAT
>CALMFL010000272.1 GCA_937862595.1 uncultured Fidelibacterota bacterium | reverse complement strand
AGCAAAGAGGGGATACGCTCTTTTTTAACAAATTTTTTGGTGTTGTAGTCCCTTCCGCAAAGAAATCCGTAGGCGACCTCTTCCTCACCGACCCGGGCGATGCGGATACGGCAATGATTGTGACACAGGTCGCAGATCTCGGTGCGGACCGGGATCTCCTGCCGGTAAATGCCGATCCCGCAGAAGCCGCTTTTTTCACGGATGCCCTCCATTGCCGTAATGGCGGCGCCGAGCGCGCCGGTCAGATGGCAATAGCGGGACACGAAGACCGGCTGTTTCAGTTTCTGTTCAAAGGCCGCGACCAGCGCCTTGTTCTTTGCCGTCGCCCCCTGGAAGCAGACCCGTTTGCCGATCGAGCCCCCGGAAGCGACTTTTTGAAGATAGTTTTCCCGGACAGAGAACAGCACCGTCGCCAGGATCTCGTTCACGGAATAATTCTTGTTCAGATAATGATTGATGTCGCGTTCCATAAAGACCGTGCAGCGGTCACTGGAGAGCGGCGCGCGAGCACCGCGTGCGAGTTCGGAATATTCGGCCAGGCCCACATTCAGTTTCTGCGCCTGTTCCTCAATAAAGCTTCCGGTGCCGGCGGCGCAGACGGTGTTCATCTTGGAAAAGGTGACAACGCCCTTGCGCAGGGTCGTGAATTTGGCATCCTGACCGCCGATCTCGATAATGGTGTCGATCTCCGGATCGAGTTCCACCGCAGCGCGGGCATGGGCGGAAATTTCATCCATGATCAGGTCCGCACCGATCAGCTTGCCGATGAATTTGCGTCCCGATCCGGTCGTTGCGATGCTGTCTATTATGAAGGTATGATCATGTTTTTTGCTTATATCGTCGATGGTTTCAAAGATATCCTGCACCGCAACGATCGGCCGGCCGGCCGTGCGGGTGTACAGTCCCGCGACCGGAACGCGGTCCGGACCGATAAGAATGGCCTTGGTGGAGGTAGAGCCGATATCAATGCCCAAAGACAGCGACGATGATCGTCCGGGCGTCAGTTCGCGGTAGATATCCACTTCGACCGGCCGGCCGCCGCTTCGCACCGGGAAGTCGTAATGTTCCAGACCGTCAAAATCGGGATAGCTGCTCAGGGTCAGATCGAGGGGGTCGTAGAAATAGGCCTTGCCGCTTGAGGGCGGCGGCAGGATGTCATCGCGCCGTATCGTGCGCGCGGGACGGGAATTTTGCTCCAGTTCAAGCAATGCGGCGCCGATG
>CALMFL010000271.1 GCA_937862595.1 uncultured Fidelibacterota bacterium | reverse complement strand
TCTGAAGAAATCGCACTATATAATGATTTGGCCTCAATATTTGTAGCAGCGGCCTGAGGGGTTAGAGCAAATACATTGTCAAAAGTATTATTTGAAACTACTGAATATAAAGGCACTATATTTTCAACAATATCTCCGGCTAAAACACCCGTCTTTTGATAAATCAAATTAGATGTACCTGCAATTCCTGATCCAAATAATTCTGTATTGTATTCAACATATATGTTCGAGCTTCCAAGCAACAAATCGTCAGAATTAACTGCACCTGTAACATATGCTTGAATATCAAACTCATAAAAAGTATCATCCCCAGAAGTAGTAACTATTCCATTATCAAATATAATGTGCACAACACCCGGCGTCGTGGCGGCAGACAGTACAGTTAACATAAGTAAAAATATAATACTAACTTTTTTCATTTTCTCTCCTATCTCTCGCTCTCTTAAAACATCTTCATAATGTAGCTCAACAATATGACAATTACAAGTTCATATTATCATATCACAAAAGCACCTTTTACAGTGCTTTTTGAGTTTATCGAATTAAATCAAAGAACCTCTTTTATTGAGCGGGGACTTGTGATGCTTTTCCGACATTGTACTGGTAAAAAGCACTATTATCGTTCGTTTGAACAAAACCATTTAAATCAAAGTCCGCAGGACGATAACCTGAAAGACCGGCCTGTATATCCCAAAATAAACTTTTATCTGCAGTTTGAATAGCATCATTATCATCACCATCACCGGCATACATGGCATATTCGGAACCGACGAGCTTTTGCGCAAGGCCCTGGTCGCCCGTTGAATACGCGCTGCCCGCCGTAAAGTCGAATTCAGGCGTACCGTTGGTTTCATCGATCTGAACGGCAGTTGCGCTCATGATCGACAGATGGTTGCGGTGTTTAACAACGATATAATACGATGCGCTTGATTCAAGTCCTTCGAAAGTAAGGCCGGCGAGACCGGTCGTGTCGGTCACACTGCCGTCGGAGAGCAGGCATCCGACCGCGGAGGCCACGGTGGCGCCGCTGACGGAGGAACGAAGTTCAACGAGAACCCAGTCGACCATGGTCGCGGGCAAAGCGTCCTTAACGGTCACCTGGCTCAGGTACGGATCGGTTGCCGGCAGAACGCCGAAACCGCTCACGCTGCCTTCAAAGCTTGCGTCGCGCAGGGAGGTTCTCATGGTTGTCTGTGCAAATAGCATGCTTGCGCCCAATATGATCGTCAGCGCCGCTATTACTGCTTTCTTCATTTGATCGTTTCTCCGCATGGTTTCTCTCTTTTCTCTCATTTCTAATTCTTTTTTCTCTGTTCTCGGTGTGAATATAGGACACTTCACAACATGATGCAAGCTTTTTTTAATAAATAATTAACTTTTCCTTAACTATTCACGTTCTTGAATATATGCGCTTGTTTTGCCCGTATTTCCGCTTCATCAAAGGCTTTCCATTATATTGCCCGGATAGCGAACCGGGGCGTTCCTTAACAAAAGAACACCCCGGATCACATGATTTGACTTAATTTTCGGGGTAATTACTTACGATTTCTTAACTTTTCTTCCGATCACGCTTCCAGAAGGCTGGTCCCGGTCATTTCCCGGGGTTTGGGCACCTTCAGGATATCAAGCAGGGTCGGCGCGATATCGCAGAGTTTGCCGCCCGGCCGCAGACTGCGGATCGCGTTGTCCGGACTTACGGCGATAAGGGGCACTTTGTTCAGCGTATGCTGGGTGTGCGGCTGTCCGTTCCCGGCATCCCACATCAGTTCGCAGTTTCCGTGGTCGGCGGTGATCAGGACGGTCCCGCCTTTGGCGGTAAAGGCCTTGACGATCTTCTCGACCGCCGTGTCAAGGTATTCAAGGGCTTTTACGGCGGCCTCCAGAATGCCGGTGTGCCCGACCATGTCGCCGTTCGCAAAGTTCAGCACGATCACGTTGTACTTGTCCGCCGCAATGGCCTTCAGCAGGGCGTCCGTCACTTCGGGCGCGCTCATTTCGGGCTGAAGGTCATAGGTGGCGACCTTGGGGGACAGGATCATAATACGGTCTTCGCCCGGATACTGTTTTTCATCTCCCCCGTTGAAGAAGTACGTAACATGCGCGTATTTTTCCGTTTCGGCGATGCGCAGCTGGGTCAATCCGGCCCGGCTGACCACTTCGCCGAAAATATTGTTCATCTGCTGGGGTTTGAAGAGGACCGGATAGGGAAAATCTTCCCGGTACCGGGTCAGGGTGTAATAGTTCAGGTTGAGCTTGCGGGTCGCAAAATGCCCGAAGTCCGGCTCGTTCAGCGCCATGGAAATTTCGCGCATGCGGTCGGCACGGAAATTGAAGGTCAGGACGACGTCCCCTTCGCCGATCCTTCCGGTTTCTCCCGCGATGAGCGGCTCCATAAATTCATCGGTGATGTTCTTTTCGTAATAGTCCCGGATCGAAGCGGCCGGATCGTCCGTCCGGGTCCCTTCGCCGTGCACCATGGCGCGATAGGCGCGCTCCACGCGGTCCCAGCGCTTGTCGCGGTCCATCGCATAGTACCTGCCGATGACCGTGGCCACCGCTCCAAAACTTATCTCTTTCATGAATTTCTGCAGTTTTTGAACATACGCCGCGCCGCTGTTCGGGGGCGTGTCGCGTCCGTCCATCAGGGCGTGCACGTAGGCTTCTTTGACGCCCGCCGCTTTCAGCGCGGACAGGATCTTCATCAGATGACGGTAATCCGAATGCACGCCGGCATCGGACATCAGGCCGATCAGATGGACCGGCTTGTCCTTCTCCTTTGCATCCCGGATCAGCTGTTTGAATTCCGGAATATCCCTGCAGGTCCCTTCTTCCAGGGCAAGGTCAATGCGGACCAGGTCCTGCATCACGACCCGGCCGGCGCCGATGTTCAGATGCCCCACCTCGGAATTTCCCATCACGCCGGACGGCAGTCCGACCTCTCTTCCGTGGCAGTCAAGCGCGGTGTGGGGCCGCTCCCTGAAAAGCGAATTGATAAAGGGGGTTTTCGCCTGTTTCGTTGCATTGTACGGAAGCTCGTCACGCAGTCCGTAACCATCCAATATCATCAGAAGCACATTGTTTGAACGCATAAAAATCCTTTCTTTTTCGCCCGAATTTATCTTGTCGACTGTCAAAAAACAAGGAAATTAGTAAACCCGGGGAATACCCTTATGTTTCAGACAATTTTTGTTTCTTTGCTTTCGGGTCTTCTTTTTTTTCTTTATACTTGAGGGAAATGAAAAGCTGCCCCCTAAACATCGGCATCATCGGTGTCGGACGATTCGGCTCCCGCCATCTTGAAAAATGGCAGAGGATCGCTCATGCGAACCTTATCGGTTTTCATGATATCGACCCGGCCGTCCGAACGCGCGTCGAAGGCGATACGAACGTCCCTTTCGTTGAACAGAACGAACTGATACGCCGGGCGGACGTGCTTGATATCGTGGTCCCGGCGGATGCGCATTTCCGGGTGGCAAAAAAGGCACTGCTCGCGGGAAAGCACGTTTTCATAGAAAAGCCCTTTTCCGAGACGGCGGCGGAGGCTATCGAACTGGCATCCCTTGCCGCCGCGTCCGGGCGCCGCATCGGGATCGGCCATATCGAACGCTTCAATCCCGTCTACCGAGCACTTAAAAATATCGCCGCAGCTCAGCCGCTGACTTCGATTCGGGCATACCGGCAGGGGCCCTTTATTCCGGGCGTCGGCGTGAGCGTCTCGATCATTCTCGAACTGATGATCCATGATATCGATCTTGCCCTGCAGCTGATCCCTTCCCCTCTTGAACATGTCGAAGCGGAAGGCGAGATCATTCACACCCAAAAAATCGACCGCGCCGAAGCGACCCTGCATTTTGAGAACGGCGCCAGGGCGAACCTTTTTGCCAGCCGCGCCGAAGCGACGCGGCGAAGGGAAATGATCTGCTGCGCGGGAAAAAACGAATTCAGGGCGAATTTCATGGAAGGCCGGCTGGAAGGGCCCGGACCCGGCATGCCGATGACCTTTGGGACCTATGATGCCATGGCGGAGGAATTGCAGGCCTTTATCGATTCGATCGAAGGCGCTTTTCCGCATGAAGTGAACGAGAATGACGGACTTGTTTCCGTCAGGATCGCGGAACGTATCGAGAAACTTATTCTTCAGAGATCAGACTGATCTACTTTCTTTTCATATCAATATAGCGGGCGACCGTTTCGGCGATGTAATCCAGGTGGACAGGTTCCAGGCCCGGCCAGATGCCGATCCAGAACGTATCATTCATAACCCTGTCCGTACGGTCCAGGCTTCCCACCGTGCGATGGGGCATATCCAGATACCCGGGCTGTTTTAAGATATTACCCGCAAACAAGAGGCGGGACCCGATCTTTTGCGATTCGAGATACTGCAGCAGTTCATGGCGGTTTCCGGGAAAGCTGTCGCGCAGGGTCACGGTACAGCCGAACCAGCTGGGCTTTGCTTTCGGAAGCGCAGCATCGGTGATAATGTCCTCGCCGGCCAGGGCATTCAGCGCCCGTGTCAGGTAGCGGTGGTTTTCCCGCCGCTTCTCGGCAAAGGGTTCGAGCCGGTCCAGCTGGCTGAGCCCGATCGCCGCCTGAATATCCGTGATCTTAAAATTATATCCTCTTTCCGAGTAGACGTATTTGTGGTCATAGCCGAAGGGCAGATTGCCGTGCTGACCGTTAAAGCGATTTCCGCAGGTATTGTCGTGTCCGGTCTCGCACCAGCAATCCCTCCCCCAGTCGCGCAGGCTTTCGGCGATCCGGATCAGTTCGGGATCGTTGATCAGCAAGGCGCCGCCTTCTCCCATCGTAATGTGGTGCGCGGGATAAAAGGAGCAGGTTCCCAGATGGCCGAAACTTCCGGTCTTTTTTCCGTCGTATTCCGCCCCCAGCGCGTCGCAGTTGTCTTCGATCACCCAGAGTCCGTGGCGTTTTGCGAAGGACATGACGGCGTCCAGATCAAAAGGATTGCCCAGCGTGTGCGCGATCATGATCGCTTTTGTCCTCTCGGACAGAGCTTCTTCCAGGCGGGATGTATCCAAATTGTATCCGGGAATTGTCACGTCAAGCAGCACCGGGACGCAATGGTACTGTAAAACGGGATTCACGGTGGTCGGGAAACCCGAGGCGACCGTAATGACCTCGTCGCCCGCTTTCAGGGCGCGGTCGCCGAGCCGGGGCGAGCTGAGGGTCGCCACCGCCAGCAGATTTGCCGAGGATCCCGAGTTTACGGTCAGGGCGCGGCGGCTGCCGACCGTTTTCGCCAGTCTGCTCTCGAACTCCTTGTTGAAGCGCCCGCCGGTCAGCCAGCCGTCCAGGACGGCGTCAATTCCGTAAAGCAGGTCCTGTTCGAACATCACCTTCCCGGAAGCGGGAAGATAGTCCTGCCCCGGGACGAGGGTCCGGCTTACACGGTTTTGTGCGATGCCGCTCAGAATGCCGGCGAGTTCGGGCGTAAGGTTTTTAAAAACCATCGTGTTCCTCCAAAAAGTCATGTAGCGTGGAAAAAGTGAATCCGGGATATTCGTTCCGGATCTTGGCGGTCTTTAGCCCTCCCCGAAGGGGACGGGGCGCCGCCTGCCCCAAGTCGCGGGTCGGGACCCCTTCGATGCGAAGCGGGGAACCGGGGAAAAAGCTCAGTACTTTTTCCGCAAGTTCCACCCGGCTCAGGTATTCATCGGACGCAAGGTGGTAAGTCCCGGTCTTCTTGTCCTTGATCATCGCGCAGATCAGCGCACCCACATCGAAGGCATTGACCGGCGTTGCGAACTGATCGACGGGGAGCCGCAATGTTTTTTCTTCGCACTTCCGGGCTTCCCGGATCAGGAAGGAAACGAAATTCTTGCCGCGTATCTCATGCCCGTAGACATTGGTCACCCGGATGATCACGTGGTCCGCATATTTTTCACGGATCAGGTTCTCGGCCTCGAGTTTGTGTTTTCCGTAAACGCTGAGGGGGTTGACCGGATCCGTTTCGGCGTAGGGGCCGTTCTTTCCGTCAAACACGTAATCGGTGGAAATGAAGATAAGTTTTGACTTGAATTTTTCGGCCAGTTCGATCACGGCGCGGGTGGATCCGACGTTATGGCGATAACTTTCATCGGGGTGGGTTTCGCAATAATCGACATGGGTCAGTGCGCCGGTATGAAGGATGACATCGGGTGCAAAGGCATTCAGGTCAAAGGTGGCGGCCTGCGGATCGAACACGTTGAAGTATTCCGTATCAAGGGTGGCGAAGGAAAAATGCGAACCGATCACGTCCATGTCCGGATCCCTTCGCATGCAGGTCATGCAGTTGCCCCCGATCAATCCCGATGCGCCGATGATAAAGACCTTCATGTTCCGGACCTATTCCCCATGATAGATAAAAGGACTGTTAAATTCATCGAGGGGTATCAGCGCCCTGTCGCGTTCCGAAAGAAGCGGGTCCGAAACGCCCCAGTCGCAGCCGAAGGAATTCCAGAGGATGCCCTTGTCGTGCTCCGGGCTGTGCCCGCAGGTAACCAGGTAATTCATGATCGTATGGTCTTCCAGGCTCAGGAAGCCATGCGCAAATCCCCGGGGAATAAAGAGGGCGTAATTGTTTTCCGCGGACAGGATAATCCCCGCGGCTTTCCCGAAGGTCGGACTGCCTTTCCGGATATCCAGCACCACATCCCGGACCGCCCCGAAGGAAACGGAAACCAGTTTTTCATGGTCCGCCGGGGGTATCTGGAAATGCATCCCGCGAATGACATTCTTTTCGGAAATGGAAAAATATGATTCTCTGAATGAAGCTTCCATGCCGCAGCGCCGGAATTCGGACTCGTTGTAGCACTTGATGAAGGATCCGCGGCGGTCGTCAAAGCGCGGCATTTCCAGGCAGCGCACCGCCCCAAAAAAGGTATCGATTATGTTCATTTTCACTCGCCTGATGGTTCGGAATAGTATTCCCGTATCTGTTCCCGGCAGCAGGTCAGCGCATCCGCGCCTTCGCTGACTTTCCGGTACCATGACATCGTTTTTTCTACCGCTTCTTCGGAACGCCAGCGGGGATGCCAGTCAAGAACGGTCTGCGCTTTTTCAATGTTCAGACGCAGAATGCCCGCTTCATGCAGCCGTTTTTCATCGGGAAGGTGCAGATAGTCCCCGCTCCCCCACACCCGGATGGCCGTTTTCACCAGATCTTCAACGTTCATCTCATCGTCCATCAGGGGACCGAAGTTATAGGAACCCTGAATGCCCGATGGATCATGGTGCAGTTTCATTCCCAGCAGAAGGTAGCCGTACAGCAGTTCCAGGACATGCTGCCATGGCCGGATGGACCGGGGATTCCGGATCACAAGTTTTTCGTTTTTTGTCAGCGCGCGCACCAGGTCCGGAATAATGCGGTCCTCGGCCCGGTCTCCGCCGCCGATGACGTTCCCGCCGCGTGCCGAGGCAACCGCCTTTGAATGATCGGGACAGCGTTCCGGATCGAAGAAAGCCTTCTGGTAGGACGCGATGGCGATCTCTGCCGACGCTTTGCTGGAGCTGTAGGGGTCAAAGCCGCCCAGCCGGTCGTTTTCCCGGTAGTGGAATTCCCACTCCCGGTTCTCGTAGACCTTGTCGGTCGTGATCATGACGGCGTTGCAGGGTTTTGCCAGCTTCCGGAGCGCTTCCAGCACCT
>CALMFL010000270.1 GCA_937862595.1 uncultured Fidelibacterota bacterium | reverse complement strand
GCCCACCAGTCCCGGAATATCTGACCGAAGGCCAGTTCATCCAGCAGAACGGTCCCGTACAGGCGCAGACCGTTCACGGGAAAGCATTCCGCGCCCACGGCGATCATTTTATTGTCCCGGTCGCCCAGGGCATGTTCGGACGGCCAGAGGAAGATGACCGGAACAAGGTAGGTCGGCTCGGGGATGCGGTTCCCGTACACCAGGAGTTCCGTAAAATCGACGTGGAAGCGGGGCGTGAAATGGATCTCGATCTGGTGGCCGGTCAGGTATTTCGGCGTATAGGTCCTTCCGCTCTCGAAGGACCAGGTAAAGGTGTCGGTCATCAGCGACCCGTGAAAGAACGAATACTTGAAATGTTTGAATTGTTTTGACCAGCGCAGGGATCCGAAGGGGACGGCTTCCGGGGAAAGAATGACCGGATTCATTGCATTTCCCCATACGATGGGGTAATGCGCCAGGGAGAGCATCCCGAAGCTGCCGCTCAGGTTTGCATACGCCTCCGAACGGTCAAAGGTCGCAAAATGTTCATATTCATGGTCATTATACCAGTAGCCTTTGAATTCCTTTACGGGTTCTTCCCAGCCGTCTGCGATATACTGATGAAAAAAATAGCCGTCCGCAAAAAGGGCAAGACGGTCTCCGCTTTGGATCGCCGCCCAGGCGCCCAGCTGGTCCATGAAACGCAAGGTGCCGTTCCTGCCTTCTCCCCGCGCCATGAAATCCACATCGATCCAGACCGTGTGGGTCCCGTCCTCGTGCACATAAATATGTTCATTCTCTTCCGCCGGATCCTGAGTGAAGATCTTTCTCATATCCTTTCCGAAATTCCGGAACGAGGATATGCCGACGTAATAGTCCGAACTGTCGGGGATGGAAGGATGGCGCACGTCTTTCAGCTCGTGGCGGTATTCCGCAAGATAGAGGTAAAGCAGGTCCCGGTCGGTCCGGGTGATCTCTTCTTCCCTGTCCCGTATTTCATTGAGCAGGGAAGCGACATCATCCCGGATCAAGGGCTTGGCGTTATTGAAGAAATTCCGGATCACCCCGCGTGCCGCCATGCGTTCCAGATAGTCATAGACGGGATCCTGGACCGGCACATAGAGCTGCATGCCGTGCAGGAGGGCGATGCCCAGGATCAGGAGATACGCCAGGGTTCTTGAGCCGCTTCGTTTCATGATTATTTATATTTCCCTTACGCAGTTCGCGATATGTGCCAGCATTTGCCGGGCAATGGTTTTTCTGTCATATTCTTTCGCCAATTTACGACATCCTTCCGCGCACTGCATGTAAAATTCCGTATTTTTTGTCAGCTCGCCGAGCTTCAGCAGAAAGTCCGCCTCGTTCTCCGGTTCGAAACACAGGCCTGCCTTGTATGCGGTGATCACGTCTTCCGCTTCACCTTTAAGCCCCAGCAACAGGGGCTTTTGCATCGCGGCGCTCTCAAAGATCTTGGAGGGAAGCGCGCCAAGGAAAAGCTCCTTTTTCCTCAGGTTTACCAACGCGATATCGGCGATCGAAAGATAGCGGGCGACCTGATCCTTGGGAATTCCATCCAGAAGGGTCACGTTCTTCAGGGCAAGCCGGTCCCGCAGCGCCAAAAGGTTCTTCTTTTCCGCCCCTTCGCCGATAAAAAGGAAATGGATGTCCGGATCGTTGATCTTCGCGGCGGCACGGAGGATAAAGTCCAGCTTATGGGACAAGCCCAGCGTGCCGATATAGGCGACGATCTTTTTCCCGTCAAGCCCCAGGGATGAAAGGAGGGCGGTGTCTTTGTCACGGGGCGTATAGGCTTCCAGGTTCGCCCCGTTGGTGAACACCTGCAGTTTATTTTCCGGGACGCCGCGGTCCGAAAGGCGGCTTTTTATTCCCTTCGTGACACAAACGATGCTTTGCGCCGAACGGTAGCACTGCCGTTCCTTTTTTTCAAAATAGCGCAGGACCGGGCCTTCCCGAAACGCCCCGACCGTTTTAATGGATTCCGGCCAGATATCCCGTACCTCCATGATCCAGGGTTTGCGTTTGATCCGTGACAGTTTCCGGGCGGCAAGCGCCGCAAAGAGCTGGGGGCTTGTTCCGATGATCAGGTCGCAATCCGTCTTGCGGCCGGCGCGGACCGCGGCAAAATAGAAACTCAGATAATCCAGACTGCGCCGGACCGTACCTTTGTTCTCCGCGATATAGGTCCTTACCCGGATCACGCGGATGCCGTCCATGCGTTCCTCGCTGCGCCGGTTCCGGTATCCTTCATAGACCTTTCCGAGCGGAAAATTCGGGGCGCCGCTGATCACGGTCACTTCCGCGCCCTGCAGCACCCATTCCCGGCAATGTTCAAAGGTCCGGGTCGCGGGGGCGTTGACCTCCGGAGGAAAATTATCGCTTAAAAAGAGGAGTTTCATGCGCCGGGCCTCTTAGTATCCAGTTGTCTGAGATAGACGAAGAACAGGATCAGGTTGATCAGACTGCTCAGGCTGATCGCAGTAACCGTCGCGAAGGCCGCTCCCCTTACCCCGAATCGCGGGATAAGGAGGAGGTTCAGGATCACATTGATCCCCAGCATGGCCACGGCGGAATAGCTGTTCCATTTGGCCCTGCCCACCGCCGCCAGCATGTTGCCGAGCGGCACGCGAAGCAGGAAGGTGCTGACAACGTTGATCATCAGAATATCGATCAGCGGCCGGGCTTCGATATATTCCGGACCGAATATCCGGACGATCTGAGCGCCGCCTGCGTACCACACGGCCATCACGGCCGCGGTGATCAGCGTGAACACCATCAGGTATTTTTTATAATACGCGATCAGGTATTTTTTCTGATCGAATCTTTCCGCAATGTAGACAAAATCCGTCTGCATGAATACCGAGGGGATAAAGATCAGGCTGAAAGGAATGAGCGACGCCGCTTTATACACGGCGACCTCGGTGCTCTGCGCCATGATGATCCCGATCATGATCGCATCCAGCTGCCAGGCCATTTGCGAGGCAATGTTCCCGAGCCCCGTATATAAACCGTATTTCGTGTACTCCCGGGATTTGACCGGCAGTCCTTCGACCCGCCGGAACAGACCATAGGATTCCTTTTCCTTCCCTTTCAGCGTCAGCAGGATGATCAGGGCCGTCAGGGCGGGCGCCGTGACGAAACCGATCGCATAGCCCCTGCCCCCGCCGAGAAAGATCCCCAGCAGGCTCAGTCCGAAAACCAGCAACGAGTTGCCCAGCAAGGCGGCGGCATATGCCTTGTTCTGCTTCTTGATGCGCAGAAGGGAAATGAAAGAATAGAAAAGGCAGTATGAAATGATGTAAAAGGAAAAGAGACGCAGGTAGACGAGCGAACCCGGCATCTTGACGGCAAGCAGACCGGCAAGGATCAGGACGGCGCCCAGCATCAGCAGGGAATAGATCAGTCCCTGCCGCAGGGTGTGCGCAAAAAGTTTCAGCTTGTCCTCAGGGGTTTTCTGGATCGGGCCGAAGTGCAGCAGCGACAGATACAGGCCGGCGCCGCTGAAAGGAATGATCAGCTGCGTGATGGAAAAGGCGTAGCTCAAATTTCCGTAATCTTCTTTGCTGAGAAGTCGGATGATCATGATACCCAATACAAATTGAATAATTCTTAGCAGAATAGTCGAGAAGAAGATGTAAATACCACCTCGTTGTTCAAATGATCTGAAAGCGTCTTTCACGGGTTTAAACACGATGTTTTAATCCATTTTTTTAACAACCAGCACTTTTCCGTTCGGCTCCTGGATAAGGCTTGAAACTTGCTGCACCTTTACCCGAATTTTTTGCTGAAATCTTTTTTGCAAATGTTCTTCAACCTCTCCGAGTATGTGATGGTCTTCCTTGTCAAATAAGATCAGATTGATCGTAAGCAAATCCTTTGACTTTACTATTTGATAGGCTTCAATATTTTTTACGGTCTTAAAATAATCCGGAAAAATTGATTGGGAAACAACTGAATCCCCCACCTTGATCGTTTCCGACGATCGCCCGTCAAACTGTTTGAGCCGTTTAAGCGTCCTGCCGCAGGCGCAGGGCTCTTCTTCTTCAAAAAAGGCACCTCTGTCGCCGATTTCAAAGCGTATGAAGGGAAAACTTCGATTGTAAAGATCCGTAATGATCAAATTGCCGTTCGTTCCGTTCTGACAGATCGATCCGCTCTCGTCAAGTATTTCAAGCAGAATGATCTCTTCATTGATATGCATGCCGGAGTGAGCCTCACACTCAGCTGCCACCATGAATTCCCTGGATCCGTAATCATCAAATACCTTGCATCCGAACGTCTCTTCGATTTTTTGGCGCTGAGACGGAAGCAATGTTTCCGAGGAGCTGATCATTGTTTCGATCCCCAAATCTTTCCCGTTTCCCAGTTCTTTAGCCAGCATATAAAGAATGGATGCATAACCCCACAATACCTTGATCTTCTTTTGACGGATGATCTGCACCACTTCATCGGCCCAGCGCTCGTTTGTCAGGAAGGCGCCTTCAAAGAAAAAACGGTTAAAGAGCAGGTTCTTTAATTTGCCTTTCATGCCTTTGTTGATCGTTACTTCATACTGCCCGCTGGCAAGTTTCAGGCATTTCTTCCTCATCGTATAGCCGGCCCAGTCGAAATTTCTTTGAAGGGCAACACGTGTATAATCAAGTTTTATACGGTCATGATAAAATTGCGTCGGCCGGCCGGTTGTTCCACCGCTTCGCTGATAGACAAGTTTTTTTCTGTCAACCCCCGGATCGATCAGTTCTTCAAAGAATTCCTGAACATCCGATTTTTTTAAGATCGGGATGTCCTGCAGATAGGCCATCATATCCTGGAAATTCCATGTCGGTTCAGGCGCTTTTTTAATGATTTTTTGATAATACGGTATATTCTTTGCCGCATGTTCAAACAGATCTTTCAGCTTTTTTAACTGATGATCCTGAATCCTGTTTCTGCTCCAATATTGTGATTGCTCCAAAAGACGATTTGCCTGAGAAGCATCTCTGTTTCCCGCTAAATCATACACTGAAAAATACAGGCGTTTCAGATTCATTGATTGTTATCCCTGAAAATTTGGTCGTAGTATTCATATACTTGCTTTACGACTTCTCTATTTGAAAAATTCTTAACACTTTCTCGCGTTTGTTGTTTAAGTCTGTTCCGTAATTGTGTGTCGGTAATGATTCGTTCCGTTTTTTGGACAAGGTCTTCCAGATTGTCTTTTTGGAAAAAAAGGCCGTTTACATTGTTTTGAATGAAATCCTTTTTACCGCCTACCGCCGAAGCAATGACGGGTGTATTTGCATATAAAGACTCTACTCCAACAAGGCCAAAAGGTTCTATACTGCTCGGAAAAATAAATAAATCAAAGCGATAAAAATAGGGAATAAGTTTATCATACGGCAAGGATTCAATGACTTCGATCGGAAGGTCTTTCGCTTTGATATATTCTGTAACCTTATCCATCAGATCACCGTTCCCTATCATAATCCCTTTAATCTCATATTTTTGATAGAGTGCTTCGATACATTTAATAAATAGAAACGGGCGTTTTACCTCGGTTATTCCTCCGACAAATCCGAGAATAATTTGATCCTTTTCATATTCTTCATCAGAACGGGTCGCTTCAAATGCATCAAAAGCGGAAAAATCCACACCACAACTTCTTATCCTGACCTTGCTTTCCGGAAGATCGAAATATTTCAAAAAGTCTTCTTTCATCTCATGATTGACGGTAATAACCAGATCGCAGTAGTTGAAAAGTTTTTTTACCCATTTTTTATCGTATCGTTCTTCAATTTGTCTGAT
>CALMFL010000269.1 GCA_937862595.1 uncultured Fidelibacterota bacterium | reverse complement strand
AGTCAAAAAACCCCGGATACGGTATGAAAAAATCATGATATCAATAAATTATTCCGGGAATTTCATCAACATACGAACTTCCCGTTTCATAATTATCTTTCGATTTATGATCGCAAATTAAGTTTCCGCCACCAGCAGCGCCACGCTTTCGATATGCGCGGTGTGGGGGAACATATCGACGGGCCGGATCTTTTCCACGCGATATCCCGCCTCGGACAACTGCACAATATCCCGGGCCTGGGTGGCGGGGTTGCAGCTGACGTACACGATCCTCGGGGGGCGGAGCCCGATTAGCTGCTGCAAAAATTTCGGATTGAGTCCCGAACGCGGCGGATCGACGATAGCCAGGTCCGGTTTTTCCAGTCCGGCGATCAGCTCCGGGTTCCGCTGCAGAAAGCGGTCCAGGTCCGCCGTAAAAAATGCGCAGTTCTCCACGCCGTTCTGAACGGCATTCCGTTTCGCGTTCCTGATCGCGTCTTCCACCAGTTCGAATCCGTACACCTTTTTGACCTTTTCCGCAATGAACAGCGCAATGGAGCCCGTGCCGCAGTAAAAGTCCCAGACCATATCTTTTTTATTTGGCGACGCGAAATCCAAAACCACGTCGTACAGCTGTTCCGCTGCGCGGGTATTGGTCTGAAAAAAGGCGTTTGCGGCGATTTCATAATTTTTTCCGCCCAGACTGTCATGGATTACGGGCTTTCCAAAAAGCAGCACTTCTTTCTCGCCGACGGACTGGTCGCCCATGGAATTGGTGATATTGTTCACCACGGAACAGATGGCCGGAAATTTTGTCGTCAACGGTGCGATCCATGCATCCAAAAGATCTTTATTTTCATAGCGGGTCACGATATTTACCATGATCTCGCGGGAATGTTCGCCCTTGCGGATCACGATATTCCGCAGAAAGCCGCTTTGTTCGCGCGGGTTGTTCAGCGGAAGATTTTCTTCGCGGACTATTTCGCGAATTTCACGAAAGATCGCATTCCGCTCTTCATCCTGCAAGAGACAGGCGTCAATATCCAGGATCTTGTCAAAGCGCCCGGGCGCGTGCAGACCGATGGCAAAATCAGAAGGCGTTCCGGGGTCGTTCTCCTTCAGCATCCAGCGTGAAACCCCGGCGGAAAAATCCATCTTGTTGCGGTAGCCGTAGATCTCCGGGGCGGGAAGCGCAGGCAGAACGGGGACGTCCGGCAGGTTCACCAGATGCGAATAGACTTCCCGGACCTGCCGGGTCTTCATCTCCAGTTGCTGCGGGTAGGCCAGGTTCTGGAATTTGCAGCCGCCGCAGTCGGCGAAATACGGACAAGGTGGTTCCACGCGATACGGCGATTCTTTGATGATCTCCTGAATGATCGCTTCGGCGAATCCGGAACGCTTTTTGATGATCAGGGCTTTTACGATCTGACCGGGGAGCGCATCGCGGACGAAGACAACGAAATTGTCCACCCGGGCGATGCCTTTTCCGCCGAAGGCGATGCTGTCGATAGTTAATTCTACTAATTCATTTTTCTTAATTTCTGTCATCCGTTCTTCTCTTTTGATCTTTTATCGTTTATGATATTCATGTGTTCTTCAGTAATGAGGGTAACATTGTTTTCTCTTGCCCAATTGACACAACTCACGAGGACCCTATTTAGAAAAACACGCGGGACTTTCACTAATTTTTCACAGGCTTCTTCAGTAAATTTAATTTTATCATCAATCCTGTCTGCGGAATACATAACGACCGATACATCCAATCCCTTACCTTTGGGAAGGGCTGAAGAACGCGGACGGCGGAAGGGCGTATACCAGAACTTGGTATTATCACGATAACCGTAATCTACCGGAACAGCCGGGAATCCGCCATGCCGTGTCCCGTTTAGAATGATCTGTTTATATTTTTCTTTGATCAGGATCTTATCGATACGCAAAATAAAATGTGCGCCCGCTTCGCTTGTAATGCCGTTAAAATCACGATAGGGGCCGGTGTAGCCTTCATGGAAGACATCGTCCTGTGCACCGTCCAAGGTGCTTATCCAGGTGCATTCATAGACCTGAAAGGCTTCCGCAATGATCTTGGGTCTGGGCGTTTCGGGATCGGCTTCTATACAGAGCCCGTCTTCCATTGTAAAATTACAATTTTTCATTTTTTCCTGCGGCGTATCACCGGGATATCCAAGTCGAACGGCTTCTTTAAAATATTTTCGTTTATCGGGAATAAAGTTGATCGCACATTTCCCATTCTTGAACAAGTTGGTGGCCGTATTAGAATCATTTCGGCATTGAAGCAACATGGCGTGGTATTTTTTTCCGGCAATATAGTAAGGAAAGATCAATGAATAGGCGCCAAGTGTCGTCAGTCCATCTTCACAAAGCGTGGAAATAAGTGTCGTCGGCATGGGAAAAAAGCCGGAGGTCTGGTAAAAATTATCAACGATACGAAGATCTGAAAATGAATTTGACATGGAATTCCTTTTTGTCTTGATGAAATCTACTATATGATAATCATGAAAACAAGATATTGGATGTGGTGTTTTATTATTTCGGGTAGGGACGGACCCGTGTATCCGTCAGGATAGTAGAAAGGAGTCTCTCGAGCCGAGGGTGTAAAATATTTTTTGCTAAAAGTCTTTCAATTAAAGCCTAATATTTGACCATTGAATTTGATGCGGGTGTTATGGCAAAGTTATTTTTAGTTCTTTCCAGTCGGGAAGCACCGACTCCAGCAGGGCATAGAAGGCCTTGTTGTGGGCCGGTACCTTCAGATGGCAGAGTTCGTGCAGGATCACGTAATCGATCGATTCCGGCGCCTTTTTGATCAATTCCGTATTCAGGGTGACAACGCCCTTTGCGCTGCAGCTTCCCCAGCGGCGTTTCATTTTATAAAAACGCAGGGAATGCGGCGGCAGGGCAAGATGCGCTATCATCGGCAGGACGTCCCGGTAACGCGCCGTCAGCACCCGGACCGCCGCGTTCCGGTATCCGCGCTCCAGCGCGTTCCGGACGGCTTCGGGATCATCCGGCGCGGGGCAGGCGACGCGTATCGAATCCTCGTTGAAGAGAACCTTCGAACGGCTGCCGCGGCACAATTTCAGGGGATAGGATTTCCCCAGATAAGGATGCAATTCGTTCTCAATATAGCGTATCGGGGGACGTTCAAGTGCGGCCCTGATGCGGGCGCTGTGCTTATCCAGCCAGGGCGCCCGTTTATGCAAAAAGCGTTCCGCTTCGGGGAAGGGGAGCCCTTTCGGAAACCTGGCGACGATCTTTCCGTCGGGATAAACGGTCAGGCTCATGCGTCTTCTGAAACCGTAATCCACGACGATCCGGTGTTCGTTCGCCGGCGTGCGAAGGATATAACTGTCAGGATGTTTCATCGGGAGATCCCTGAAGATGCAGCAGGAGGGTTTGGACAAGCGTCAACGGTATCCGGGTCTTCTGAACGATGGTTTCCGCCGGGGCGGCAAGGATCCCGGAGACGGACCCGAATTCTTTCAGCAGCGTGTTGCGCCGGGTGTCCCCGATGCCGGGAATATCATCCAGAATGCTTTTTGTCATCACTTTCCCGCGCCGGTTCCGGTGGAAGCCGATGGCAAAACGGTGCGCTTCGTCGCGTACCCGCCGCAGCAGGATGACGGCAGGGGAAGTTTTGGGAATATTTTGCGCTTGGGAGTAACCCGGAATGAACACCTCTTCGAGCCGCTTGGCCAGTCCGATCACGGGAATGTTGTTCAGTCCGAGTTCGTTCAGCACGCCTTTGGCCGCGCTCAGCTGTCCTTTTCCGCCGTCGATCAGGATCAGGTCCGGCAGCAGGGCGTTTTCCTGCAGCTGCCGGGTGTAACGGCGGCGTACCACTTCGCGCATGCTTTCAAAATCATCCGGCTTGTCCACCGAGGTGATCGTGAATTTCCGGTATTCCGAGCGCTTGGCGGCGCCGTTCTCGAAACAGACCATGGACGCGACCGTTTCTTTTCCCTGCATATGGGAAATATCGAACCCTTCGATCCGCAGAGGCGGTGCGGCAAGATTCAGTGCCTGCTGAAGGGCTTCGACCATTTTCCCGGGCTGGGTTGACAGCTTCATTTTCTGCAGGAGGATATCCTTCAGGAGCATGTCGGCATTTTTCTTTGCGAGGGTGAACAGCTGGGCTTTTTTTCCGCGCTCCGGCCGGACGATGCGGATCGTTTTCCCGGACAGTTTCTTCAGGTAGGACTCAAAAAGCGGAATGTTCTCTTCAAGTTCCGTGAAGACCTCCTCCGGGAAAAGCGCCGTATCGGAATAATAGCTCCGGATAAAATCCTGCAGAATATCATTGCGGGACTGTTCTTCAATATGCTTGAGATGAAAGCGCTCCCGTCCGATCAGCGAACCTTCCCGCAGGCGGAAGATCGCCACGATCGCATCGTGGTCCGCGACGGAAAGCGCGATGACGTCCCGGCTTTTGAAATCCGTCTGAATGACGGACTGGCTGTTCGTGTATTTTTTCAGGACCCTGAGGCGGTCCCGGATGTGCGCCGCATCCTCGAAATGCAGTTCGCCGGCCGCCGCCGTCATTTCCTCCGTAAGGCGCGCGATGACCGGCCGGGTGGAACCGTTAAGAAAACGGACGATCTCCTCGATCATCGCGGCATAGGACTCCCGGGATACATTCCCGATACAGGGCGCGTCGCAATTCCTGAGATGAAATTGCAGGCAGGGCTCGTCATGGGGGTCGCCGCCGTCTGCGATCTTTTTTTTGCAGGTGCGGACCGGAAATATCCGGTAAATGGTGCGCAGAAGGTTCTTGATATGGCCCTGGTCGGTATAGGGCCCGAAATAGCGTCCCGCGTCCGGCTTCACGGTGCGGGTCGAGAACACCCGGGGAAAAGGCTCGTTGCTGATGCAGAGATAAGGATAGGATTTATCGTCTTTCAGCATCACGTTGTAGCGGGGGGCGTACTGTTTGATCAGGTTGTTTTCCAGAAGCAGGGCCTCCACTTCCGTATCGGTGATGATCCACTCCATATCCGCGATCTTTGAAACGAGCATGCGGGTTTTCGGGTCCTGAGCGGCGCCGCTGAAATACGAGCGCACGCGATTTTTCAGGGATTTTGCTTTCCCCACATAGATCACGGTACGGTTCTGATCATAGTAAAGGTACACGCCCGGCGAGGCCGGTAAAGATTTTAGCTTCAATTCGATGATCTGCGTCACAGTTTTCATAGGTCGGTTTGCACTCCAGGGATAAAAATCATACATTTAGGCGTAAAATGCAACCAAAACCACAGCAGTTATTCCTGTTTACCCATAACAAAGAAAGGAGGGGGACCATGAATAGGAATTCAGCGAACCGGGTCATTCTGGTAGGCCACATCGGCACACCGCCCGAACTCAAGTCCACGAAGAACGATCAGAAATTCGCTCATTTCACACTGGCCAGCAATTACAGCTGGCGCGATGCGAAGGGCGAATATCAGGACCGTACGGACTGGCACCGCATTGTATGCTGGGGAAACCTTGCCGAATACAGCAAGGCGTTCGTAAAAGGCCAGCAGCTTTACGTCGAGGGATGTCTGCGTACGCGGGAATGGATCGACGGTGAGAAGAAGAAACACTACATCACCGAGGTCTATGCCGAAATGCTGACGCCCTTAGGCAAGCGCAAGGACAAGGACGAAGAAGGCGCGGAAGCCAAACCGGATGAAAAAACGGGGGACGAGGTCCCGTTCTGACGGGATGCTTCGGCAGGGGGGTGGTCTTTGATCACCCCCTTGTTGTTTATTCCCCGGAACTTTCAGACAGGGCTATTTTTCACCCATGTTCCAGCTCAGATGAAATTTCGCCTGCTGGATATTCCCGGCAAGGTCCGCGCCCACGCCGAGGGTCAGGCGGTTATTCCCCGCCGGCAGGGAAAAACCGATCCCCGCATGATGGGTGAAAAGGGACGGGTGACCCAGAAAGGCACCGTCATAAAAAAGGAAGAGATGGTTACGGTAGAAATATCCGGTTTCCAGCTTCCAGCCGAAGAACCGGTCCGTGATAAATTGTTCGAAATACGCACCGCGCAGAAATGCCGCACCCCCCAGTTTGAACCGGTCGTACAGGGCGACCGGCCCGTCCGATGCAACGATCCCTCCCAGAAGATGAAGGTTGACGCCGAAGCGCGACCTCCGGTAAGCCAGGAGCGCGTTCATTTCCGAGCGGGAAACGCGGCTTTGCTCTGAAAAAAAGAATCCCGAACTGCCGGAAAGATATCCGGAGACAGGTCCGGGCAGGGAAACCCAGTTCAGGGAAAGGACCGTTCCCGAGCGGGACTGGGTGACAAAGCCCGAATCGCTCCCGATCGACGTGGTGCTGATCTGTTCATTGGAATACGTGATCATGAAATCCGCCCGCCGGTTGATATGGTAAACGAGCCCCAGGTCAAGATCACGTTTTACGTAGAGACTGTCCTGATACCGCTGGGCGAACGAGATCTGCGCAGAGAAAGGCTTATTCAGGATATACGGTTCGGTATAGGAAATATCGATCGAATTGACGCCGAGGCTGGGCCGGGACCAGTAGAAGCTGGCAAGGCGCCCCAGTCCCGCAAGGTTGATCAGTTCGCAGGAAATATCTCCCACGATCCCTTTTTGTTCCGCTTCCTGCTTGTAGGCGACGACCGCGTCAAAGCGGATGTCCTGCCGGGCTTCGGTGTAGAAACGGATCCCGTTCCGATAAATGTCGGCGCGATCCTCGACCTTCAGCAGAGGATTCGTTTTCAGTTCGTCGATCATGCTCCGGACCCGGGAATAATGGAAGGCGCCCGATCCCGGCAGGGTAATATAGCGGGACAACAGGGATATTTCCCGGGCCGAGTAGTCCCCGAAAACCACCGTATCGATCTCTACGAAATCTCCCCGGACGATCCGGTAATGAATGTATTCCCGGTCTTCGGAGCGCAGATAGCGGTCCAGAACGATCTCCACGAAAGGATATCCCTGGTCGCCGAGTTCCAGCAGGTAGCGCGATACGGCCTCGTCCGCCGTCAGCGTTTTGCCCAGCGCGACGGTATCCTGTCCGATCACGCAGAAGGAGAGCATTTCCTCCGCATGCGCCCGTCCCGCGAGCAGGAGGCTTGCGGTCAAACATACCAGGAGGATGCGGCGTAGTCGGTTCATCAGAAATAAGCCTTTACTTCGAGGTTGGCGGTGACAATGCTTTGCTGTTCCGCGCGTTTGCGGAATTGCAGGGATCCTCCGGCGGAAATGAAGGAATTGATGCGTTTTTCATAGCGCAGGGAGCCCGACCAGGTCCAGCCGACCGGAAGTCCGTTCGCCGTTTCATACGGAAGGCTTCCCGTGTGATCGCTGATGACGCGATCAATGGCCGCGGAAAGGAAAAGGCGCTCCCCGGCGACCCGGTACCAGATCCATTCGGTGTTAACCGAGAGCCAATGGCTTAAAAAATCACCGTTAAAGGACGTTTGAATATAGTCGTATTTTCCGTCGATCCCCGCGCGCAGCTGCTTGGAAAAGAGATATTCCCCGTCCAGCCCCACGCCGTGGCTGACGGTTTTGACGCGGTAGCTGTTCAGCGGCAGGCGGTGCTGCTCTTTTGCGGTATAGCGGTAATAAACGTCCGCAATGATCTTATCGGGTTTCACGCGGTATCTGATCCAGCGGGATGTCTGGGCATAAATATTCTCGTTGTAGGCCGTC
>CALMFL010000268.1 GCA_937862595.1 uncultured Fidelibacterota bacterium | reverse complement strand
ACCAGCCTACGCCCCTCCTACGCTCCGACGCTTCGGAGCTACGGAGGGCTTCGGCCGGCAGGCGTCTCACGTCTCACGTTTTTTATATTGCCTTTCGTAAAATTCCTTGTTATAATAACGGGCTCATTTATGGCGAAGTAGCTCAGTTGGTTAGAGCAGCGGAATCATAATCCGCGTGTCCGGGGTTCGAATCCCTGCTTCGCTACTTTCCCTGTCTCAACGGCAGGGATTTTTTTATTTTCCCGAAAACAGGGACCGCGATCCCGTCTGACAGCAAGCGAAGCGGACTTATAAGATCAACCGACCATTCCTGATATCCCGTTATCCCGTCCAAACAGTTATCCGGTGATCCCGTCAACCGACCAACCCGGATATCCCGTTATCCTGTCCAAACTAATCCCGTCTAAAAACTTGTTATCTCGGTCCGCCTTCCGTAAATTCGCCAAAAAGGATTTCCGATATGGATAAAATCGAAGCACTCAAAGCGGTTCATACGCACTACAAGGCGATCCGCAGCGAGATCGCCAAAGCGATCATCGGACAGGACGAAATCCTGGAAGCCCTGCTCATTGCCTTCTTTTCAAACGGGCATGCACAGCTTGTGGGAGTTCCCGGACTGGCCAAGACCATGATGATCCAGTCCCTGGCGGATGTCATGGACCTGCGTTTCCGGCGGATCCAGTTCACGCCGGACCTGATGCCTTCGGATATTACGGGCACCGAAGTGATCGAGGAAGACATGCAGACAGGCCGCCGGAGCTTTCGCTTTATCAAAGGCCCGCTGTTCGGCAATATCATCCTGGCGGATGAGATTAACCGCACGCCGCCGAAAACCCAGTCCGCGTTGCTGGAAGCCATGCAGGAGCACCAGGTGACCGCTGCCGGAACAAGTTATCCGCTCGAAGCGCCCTTCTTCGTCCTGGCGACCCAGAACCCCATCGAGCAGGAAGGGACTTATCCCTTGCCGGAAGCCCAGCTGGACCGCTTTATGTTCCAGCTGAACGTGGGGTACCCCTCTGCGGAGGAAGAAAAAGAGATCGTGGTGCGTACGACGGGATCCGGTCCCGTACAACTCCAGAAAGTGATCTCGCGGGACGAGCTTCTGGAGATCCAGAAAGCCGTCGGAACGCTGCCCGTCGCCGGGCATGTCGTGGACCATGCCATCGCCATGGCCAGATCAACGCGTCCGGACGGATCCTCCATCCCGATGATCGGCAAATACGTAAAATGGGGGGCGGGTCCCCGCGCCTCGCAATACCTTGTCATCGCGGCGAAAACACGCGCCGCCTTATCGGGAAAACTCACCCCCGATGAAGAGGATGTCAACGCCGTCGCGCCACAGGTCCTGCGGCACCGCATTCTCCGGAATTTCAAGGCCGAAGCGGACGGCGTCTCCGTGGACGATCTGATCCGCCAGCTGATCCGGGAAAGCCATGACTGATCAGGATTTTCATCCCGGGGAGATCATACTCCTGGGGAATCTGCGCTTTCAGGCAAAGACCATTGTCGAAGGACTGATGCTCGGACTGCACGCCTCGCCCTATCATGGGTTTTCCGTCGAATTTTCCCAACACCGCCAGTATATGCCGGGCGACGATATCCGTCATATCGACTGGCAGGTCTACGGGAAAACGGACCGCTATTATATCCGCCAATATGAAGAAGAAACAAATCTGAACGCCTATATTCTGGTTGACAACAGCCGCTCGATGGCATTTTCCGAAGGCAGCCCCGTCACGAAGTATCAGTATGCGCAGCTGATCGCCGGCGCGCTGATCTGGCTGCTGATCCATCAGAACGACGCCGTCGGGCTGGCGGTCTTCAATCGGAAGATCGACGTCCTGTACCCTCCCCGCTCGGTGAAGAGCCATCTTAACGAATTGCTTGCGGCGTTGCAGGGAACGGCCTGCTCCGAGCAGACCCGGATCGGGGAGACCCTGCACACCATCACGGAAAAACTGCCGCGAAAAGGACTGGTCGTTCTGATATCCGACCTGCTGGATGATCCGGAAGCGATCATGAACGGACTGAACCATCTGCGCTACCGGGGACATGACGTTATGGTGCTGCAGCTCCTGGATCCCGGTGAATGGGAACTGGAACACACGGCGAAGCACCGCTTCGTGGATATGGAGAACGGGGAAGAGATCAAACTGGATGTGCGCCAGATCCGGGACGAATACCATCGGAAGATACGCGCGTTTGCCGATGATATCAATTGCCGCTGCGGGGAAAACCGCATCGACCATGCTCTGATACTCACGGATCAGGATTGCCGGATCGCCTTGATGGAGTTCCTGAAAAAGCGCAGCCGGCTCTACTGACGCTTCGTATGCCGGTACGAATATTTTAAAAAAATAGAATATTGACATCGTAATACGGTTAATGTAACTTTAATCAGTGTAAAAAAATCAGATAAGGAGAAAAAACATGACAAATGTAAAACGCATGTCATTATGGGGTGTCATTATTTGCCTGCTTTTGGCCGGAGGATTGATGGCGCAGGACCTCGAGGTCATCGCGGTTCATTTCGGGAATCCCGAATATGCGAAGGTTTTGTCTCAGGAAGACTATCCGGGCTTTACCTTTTATACGACCGACGGCTCGTCGTATCGCTACCGCGAAGAACAGGTCCTTGTAATGAAAAACCCGAACTATCTTGAGGGATACTACGGAGAAGTGCCCGAAAAAATGAGATTTTCGGCAAACTACACCCTGGAAAAAGGAACGCCTGCTCCCTACATACGCGGCGTGATCTATCTTGTCGGAACGAACGGCGTGATCAGCTCGCAGACAAGCGCCGGACAGAAATTCAATGAAACGAATTTCTCCGAAGTCTATTATGAGGATTTTGAAATTCTCAAAAAGGCGCTGAAGAACCTGAAAAAGGCAAAGGTTGCGACGCCCCTGAAAGACAAGGACCGCGTCTATTTCAAATCCACGCCCGTCGGCGAACGCGAACCGTATAAAAAATCCGTGGTGGACAAGGACGGCAAAGGCCTGGTCGGCTGGTATGTTCCCGAAGTGACCGTGTTTGACGCCGAGGGCAAAGAGCATAAATTAGATCAGTTGACCGCAGGCAAAAACTGCATGCTGATCTTCTACACGATGGATGCGGTCCATTATGTGGAAGCCAGTCGGAAAGACGGCACCATAATGAAGGAATGGGACGAGGTCATGCCCGTCAACCGTGCAAAGGAAATGAAACAGGCCACTCAGAATCCCGAGGATCCCAAAGCGATGCTGACCTCCTGGGCAAAGACCATGGGGCAAACCGCAAGCGGAACCTATGAAACCTATGCGGGCGTTCTGGATTTTGCAAAAATGCTGAAAGGCTATTATAAATAAAGCGTTTCTCGGAATATTGAAAAGCACCGGCAGTCAACCCGGTGCTTTTTTATATTTAAGGTCAATTATTGATTAAGAATCGGGATTTTCTTTCAATAGCAGAAATATTGTGTAAATTATAGCGCTTGTTAAATGAAAGAACCAGATGAAAAAGAAATATATCCTGCCGTTTTTGCTTTTCGGCGCAGTCCTGCTGGCGGCGATCCCTTCGGGATATTACGACAGCGCGGCCGGACTGAACGGGAACGATCTCCGGCTGGCCCTGCATAACATCATTGACGGCCATACCCAGAAAACCTATGATTACGTCTGGACCGCCTATGCAACGACCGATGTACGTCCGGTAGGAACCTACGGTCCCGAAAAGATCTGGTGCATGTATACAGACCTGGACTTCGATTATAACGAAGATCAGCAGGGGAACCTCAGCTCCGATGTCTATACCACCTACAATCGGGAGCATTCGTGGCCAAAAAGCTGGGCGAACGAAACCTATCCGATGTATTCCGATATTTTTCATCTCTATCCCACCCAGGCCTATGCGAACACCTATCGCAACAACAACCCTTACGGAGAAGTGGGCAGCACCGTAACGTATACCACGGAGAACGGATCAAAGCTGGGGCAGGCACGGGCGGGTCTCGGATTCGCCGGCACGGTCTTCGAACCCATTGACGCGTACAAGGGCGATCTGGCGAGGACCTATTTTTACATGAGCACCCGTTATTATACGGAAGATGCGGCCTGGGATACCTCGGAAATGACGAATAAATGCGAGATTAAGGATTGGGCGATGTCGATGCTCCTGAACTGGCATCACAACGATCCGGTCGATCAGAAAGAGCTGGATCGCGTTGAAGCCGTGTATGCCATCCAGGGGAACCGGAACCCCTTCATCGATCATCCCGACTATGCCGATTCCATCTGGAATTTGCCCGCAGCCACTTTCGGCGCGCCAACCGCTCAGTCGGCCTCATCCATCCAATTTGACAGGTTTACTGCCAATTGGTCTGCCGTTACAGAGGCTACAGGTTACAAATTATATGTCTCACAGAGCAGCAATTTCTCAAGTTACGTCAGCGGATACGGCCCTTATGATGCGGGAAATGTTCAGAGCAAGGTTGTAAGCGGTCTCGCTTCATCAACGACTTACTATTATCGGGTTGTGGCCTACAAAGTCGGTGAAGAAAGCGGGAATTCAAATATTATTACCGTAATGACAAGCGCGCCGGCCGGAAGCGCAGACAGCACAAAGATCTTTTTTTCGGAATACATTGAGGGATCGTCAAATAATAAAGCACTGGAGATCTACAATGGGTCGGGAACGGACATCGATCTGAGCAAGATCACTATGAAATTGTATTCCAACAGCGCGATAACGCCAAGCGCTTCCGTGACCCTGAACGGAACCCTGGGAAACGAAGCGGTGTATGTTGTTGCAAACTCCAATTCCGCCCCGGCGATCTTAGCAGTTGCTGACATGTATAATAATACCGTGGTCAATTTTAACGGCAATGACGCGATAGAATTGTACTATGATAATTCTCTTATTGATATCATCGGTGTTGTAAGTTCATCTGAAGCGTATTTTGCACAAGATGTCACCCTGGTCCGAAAAGCTTCGGTCCTGCAGGGCAATACGACCTATACCGTTTCCGAATGGGATAGCTATCCCAAAGATGAGTTCAGCTATTTGGGTTCTCATACCGTGGAAGGGGACACCCCGCTCGCCATCAGCTTGGGAGAGTTCGGCGCAACGCTCAGCGACGAGGGTGTCGTCCTGTTCTGGACAACCGCCAGCGAGACCGAGAATGCGTTTTTCCAGATCTTCCGGAATGACGAATTCCTCGCATCCGTACCGGGAGGCGGAACGACCTCCGTGACGAACAATTATGAATATATCGACGCCGCCGTATTCCCCGGCAACGACTACACCTATATTCTCGCGGATGTCAGCTACAACGGTGATGCCGTGTATCATCGGGGACATCCGGTCACGCTGCGTATTCCGCCGTCCGGGGAGCGGGTCAGGATCG
>CALMFL010000267.1 GCA_937862595.1 uncultured Fidelibacterota bacterium | reverse complement strand
CGATATATTGAGGTTGATAGGTTGAGGTTGATAGGTTGAGGTTGATAGGTTGATAGGTTGATGAGGTTTAGGGGTTTAGCAGTTTAGAGGTTTAGCAGTTTAAGTTTTAACGTTTTTCCCTGTGCCATACTCATCCTTCACTCTTCACCAGTTACCCGTCACTTCTTCGTCCAGCTCATCATGCCGCGCAGTGTTGCGCCGACCTTTTCGATGAGGTGTTGCTCGTCCTGTTTCTTGATCCGGGTGTAGTTGGGACGGCCGTTCTCATTCTCTTTGATCCATTCTTCGGCGAATTCGCCGCTTTGGACTTCCTTGAGGATCTTTTTCATTTCCTTGCGGGTATCCTCGGTAATGATCCGGCGTCCGCGGGTCAGGTCGCCGTATTCGGCCGTATCGGAGATCGAACTGCGCATCGTGGCGATGCCGCCTTCAAAGATCAGGTCGGTGATGAGCTTGACTTCATGCAGGCATTCGAAGTAGGCCATTTCGGGTTTGTAGCCGGCTTCCACCAGCGTATCGAAGCCCGCGCGGATCAGTTCGGTCAGTCCGCCGCACAGGACGGCCTGTTCGCCGAAAAGATCGGTCTCGGTTTCTTCACGGAAGGTAGCTTCAATAATGCCGGAACGTCCTGCGCCGACACCACAGGCGTGCGCCAGGGCCAATTCATGAGCATCGCCGGTGGCATCCTGATATACCGCGATAAGGGCAGGCACTCCGAATCCTTCAACAAACTGACGTCTTACAAGATGTCCGGGGCCCTTGGGCGCGACCATGTAAACGTCAACATCTGCCGGGGGAAGGATCTGGCGGTAGTGGATATTGAAACCGTGTGAAAAGACGAGCGCTTTGCCGGCCGTCATGTTCGCGGCGATCTCGGCTTCATAAACTTTTTTCTGGATCTCGTCGGGAAGAAGGATCTGGACCACGTCGGCCTTTGCAGACGCTTCCCCTGCCGTCATGGGTTGAAATCCGTGTTCAAGGGCAAGCCTGTAATTGTCCGTCCCTTCTTTTTCCGCAACGATCACCGTGTAGCCGCTGTCGCGAAGATTCTGCGCCTGCGCGTGACCCTGCGATCCGTAACCGACGATGGCGATCGTTCTGGCTTTCAGCAATTCCGGTTTCGCATCTTTGTCGTAGTACATTTTCATAGACATTTCAATTACTCCTGGTTTGAATATTAAATTTGTATCATTTCAAATAAAGTATGGTTGATGGGTTTATGGGCTTATGGGTTTATGGGTTTATAGGTTGATAGGTTTATGTCATCAACCTATCAACTCATCAACTTATAAACCTCTCCCTATCAACTTTTTCATCGACCTATCAACTTATAAACCCATCAACCGAACATTACACGTCCAGCACGGCAAATT
>CALMFL010000266.1 GCA_937862595.1 uncultured Fidelibacterota bacterium | reverse complement strand
ACCGGCGATTGCGCGACATTTTTGCCATGAACGTCCTGAAAACCAATAAAAAGGGAACATAATCTCACTTTTGTTTAGTATATTAATAGGCTATAAAGGAGAATTTATGTTCAAGCCATTTTATAATAGTACCGGAGATGATCCGCGCGGAAATTCACCCCGTAAACTGCCGCCGGGGAAGGGACCCGAATTTCCGGGTCCGGTAAAAGTCCCCAAAACGCCGCTGATCTGGATAGGGCTTGTCGTTGTGCTGCTCATCCTTGCCCAGATCTTCGGGAATACGGACACGCAGGACCGGAAAAAACTGGGGTACACGGAGTTCACGAAGTACCTGAAAGAAAACAAGATCCAGAACGGCATTTTTGAGGGGAACACCTTGTCCGGAAATTTCAAGGAGCCGCTGGTAGAAGAAATGAACGGGAAAGCGGTTGAATATACGGGCTATCAGGTGACCATCCTGCATCTGGATACCGAGCTGCTTGACCAGTGGGACGATGCCGGACTTGAATATGAATTCAGGGAACCCACGATTGGATTCAAGGACATCCTGCTGAACATTCTCCCCTGGATCGTGATCATCGCGGTCTGGATCGTGCTGATGCGGCGCATGTCGGGGAACAGGAACGGCGGTTCCGGAGGGATCTTCTCGTTCGGCAACACCAACCCGGCCAAAAAATTCAATCCCGAAAATTCGAAGATCACATTCAAAGATGTTGCCGGCTGTACGGAAGCGAAACAGGAGCTTGAGGAGATCATCGAATTCCTAAAAAACCCCGAGCGCTTTCAGCGTCTCGGCGGCCGGATCCCGCGCGGCGCGCTTTTACTGGGCCCTCCCGGAACGGGAAAGACCCTTTTGGCCAAAGCTGTTGCGGGAGAAGCAAAGGTACCCTTTTTTAGCATCTCGGGCGCCGACTTTGTCGAAATGTTCGTGGGCGTCGGCGCAAGCCGGGTGCGCGGGCTATTTGAGCAGGCGCTGAAGAATTCCCCTGCCATCGTGTTTATCGATGAGATCGACGCGGTCGGACGGCAGCGCGGCGCAGGGCTCGGCGGCGGACATGACGAACGCGAACAGACCCTGAACCAGCTGCTGGTCCAGATGGACGGATTCGATTCGGATGCAAGCGTGATCGTGATCGCCGCAACGAACCGTCCCGACATCCTGGATTCCGCCCTTATGCGCCCCGGGCGCTTTGACCGGCAGATCGTGGTCGACGTACCCGATGCCGTCGGCCGGGAAGGGATACTCAAGGTTCATACAAAGAATATCAAACTTTCTTCCTCGGTTGACCTTAAGACCATTGCAAAAGGCACCCCCGGTATGGTCGGTGCGGATCTGGCGAACCTTGTCAATGAAGCCGCACTTCTTGCCGCAAGAAAGGACCATAAGGCGGTCACGGCCAAGGATCTTGAAGAAGCCAAGGACAAAGTGATGATGGGGGCGGAGCGCAAATCCATGCTCCTCAGCGAGAACGACAAGCAGATCACGGCGATCCACGAGGCCGGCCATGCGCTGGTGGCCCTGCTGCTGAAGGAAGCCGACCCGGTCCATAAGGTCAGCATCATTCCCCGCGGAAGGGCTTTAGGCGTTACCCATATGCTGCCGGAAGCCGATAAATACAATTACTCTAAAAAATATATCAACGCCCAACTGCAGGTCATGATGGGCGGACGCGTTGCGGAAGAGCTTTCGAACGAGGACATTACGACCGGAGCAAGCAATGATATCGAACGCGCGACCGATCTGGCCAGGAGAATGGTCTGCGAATGGGGAATGAGCGAGGCCTTGGGCGTTGCCGCATTCGGCACAAAGTCGCATGAAATCTTCATCGGCCGCGATTTCGGTTCGACCAAGAACTACAGCGAGGCTACGGCCCAGAAGATCGATCAGGAAGTCCAGCATATCATCAATACCGCCTATGAGGGTGCAAAAGATCTGCTGAAAACACATTTCCCCTCGCTGAAAAAGATCGCCGACGCGCTTCTTGAAAAAGAATCCCTCGATCGCGAACAGCTGGAAGCGATCGCAAAAGAAGAAGGCATAGATCTGACAAAATAACCCCGGTTCTTTGATATCGTATGGCAGAAACGATCAGCATAAAAATCATGGGGATTTTAAACGTAACCCCCGATTCGTTCAGTGACGGGGGTATGTTCCTGGATCCCCGGAAGGCATGTGCTCGCGCGGAACAAATGGTGGAAGAAGGCGCCGACATTCTGGACATCGGAGGGGAGTCCAGCCGTCCCGGTTCCGACCCCGTCCCCCTGCAGGAAGAGCTGGATCGCGTCTTGCCGGTTTTGGAATGGGCGGTCCGTCTCGGTGTCCCGGTCTCGATCGACACCACGAAAGCGGCTGTGGCAAAAGAAGCCCTTGCCCTGGGTGCGCAGATCGTCAACGACATATCGGGACTGCGCTTTGAGCCCGGCATCGCGGAACTGGTTGCCCGGCATCACGCCCGGCTGATCATCATGCATATGCGGGGTGTTCCCAAAACCATGCAGGAGGACCTTGCCCCCGGTGATATTATGGAGGAGCTCCTGCAGTTTTTTCAGGAACAGACGGAAACGGCGATCCGGTCCGGAGTCGACAGAAAAAATATCATCCTGGACCCCGGGATCGGTTTTGGAAAGCGGCTGGAAGAGAACATTGACATATTGAAAAATTTGAGTATATTGGTGAACCTTGGATTTCCCGTAATGATCGGCGCATCAAGGAAATCGATGATCGGCCATATAACGGAAGCGCCGGTCGGGGACCGTCTTCCGGGATCGCTGGCCATTGCCTGCCTTGCGGCCGTCCGGGGCGCCGGGATCATCCGGGTGCATGACGTCGCGGCGACAGCGCAGGCGATAAACGTTTTAAGGCGCATATGGTAGACCTTTTCAACATCGGATTTATTTCCGTTTCTCTTGTCGATATTATTGACATGATCGTGGTTGGATTCGTTTTTTACGGGACCTATCTGTTGTTCCGGGATACGCGGGCCAGCCAGATGCTGTACGGCATGATCGCGATCGCGCTGCTGGGCTTTTTTGCGCATCTTTTGAATTTTCGCGCTACGGCCTGGCTGTTTGAAAAGCTGGCGACCGTATGGGTGATCCTGTTCATTATTCTGTTCCAGCCGGAACTGCGGCGCATCCTTCTGTATATCGGGCAAAATCCCATTTTGCGATGGATGTCCAAATCCGACAACAGCAAGACGGAAGAGATCATTCATTCCGTGTTCGAATTGAAAAAGGCCGGGTTGGGAGCTCTGCTTGTTGTCATGCGCGACAGCGGGTTGAAATCGATCATTGACCGGGGCGTTGAGATCAATGCCCTGATCAACCATGATATCGTGCTGTCGATCTTCAATACATCGTCACCGCTGCACGACGGTGCGATCATTATTTTTGAAGACCGGATTCTGGCGGCGAAGTGCATTTTGCCGCTGAGCGAAAATATTGAACTTGACCCGACGATCGGAACGCGCCATCTGGCGGGACTGGGTCTTTCGGAAGAAAGCGACGCAACCGTGATCATCGTTTCGGAAGAGACCGGAAGGATATCGATCGCGTATCAGGGAAAACTTAAACGGGATGTTAATGAAGACGAACTCCGGACATCGCTTTATACCTATCTTTCCAATCGTTAAGCGGACGATAGCCGCGTTATGGGGTGTTCTTGCTTGCCTCTCCGCCGCAAGCATGAACATACAGGAAACTGCGGCCGTTTACACCTACGACTGGGAGATTGGCGGTTCCGACATTACAGAATTTGTAAAGACGGGGCACATCGCCCAGGCCGGCACCGGAGCAAGTTTTTATTATCAGGGCAGATATTATCCGGTGTATACCACATTTATCGCGAATACGCCTGCCGAGCTGGCCTTCCGGATCCGGGACAAGGAAGAAACCCTGATCTTTGCGCCCGACATGACCGGAGATCACGGGGATCTTGATCCGATGGCCGCGGATCTTGTTGACATCAGCGGGTTTAACGATTATGTGAAACTGATCGAGGTTCCCGGGATCGGAACGCTGCTGGAGATCGTCCCGATGATCCCTCAGCCGGACGGACGGGTACGGCTTCTGAAACGGGCCCGCATCGAGATCCTGTCCACGTCGCAGAAAAGCCTTCAGAAATCGGACCTGGTGAAAAACAGGACGAAACTTTCCAAAACCAGCTCACTTCGGGCAAACCTGCCCGGGGAATTCCTGGACCTCTACATCAGCGAACCCGGCGTGTTTCAGGTAAGCGGCCAGGACCTGGCCGACCGCGGGATCGATCTGCGGACCGTTCATCCGGACAATATAAAACTGACCTGGTGGGGCGAAGAACTGCCCTGCCGCGTGACCAGCATCTATGAAATGGGACGGGAGACTTTTCAATACGAAAATGTGGTCCAGTTCAGCATTCCCCGCCTAAAAAATCCTTACGGAGATTATCTGTACAATCCTTTCACGGACTATGATGTCGTGCGCATGAGCTGGGACAGCGGCAGCGGCAAACGGTATGTTCAGGAAAACAGCGAGATCACCGGGAACGCCACCTTCCTGCCGCAGGACAACCGGACCTTCCGAAGCACGGTGCATATTGAAAAGAACGTATTATATCAACCGCTTGCGCGGCTGCATGAGCAGGAGCTTTCACACAAATACGAACATACGTTTTACTCCCCCTCCATTCGGATCGGAAGGAGCGTTTCGTTCGATTTCAATTTATGGGATCCGGTTCCGGACTCTCCCTATAATGTTGATTTTACCCTTCGCATGCAGGGACTGACCTATTCCGTCGATGACGAAATGGACCATCAGATCTACGTGACGGTTAACAACCAGTATCTGCTGGAAGACGAATGGGACGGACAAGTCCCGAACATTTCCAGCAACACCGATATGCAGTACGACCACGATAACCTCATCCACGGGAAGAACACGATCGATATTTCCGTCAAGGGATTTGAGGACAACCCCTATCTGGACGACCAGGTCCTGTTTGACTGGCTAAAGGTGTCCTACGACCGCTTCATGACCGCACACGAGAACAGGCTGGAGTTTTCGCCCCAGCACGGCCCCGGCATCTACCTTTTCCAGATCGGCGGCCTGACCTCCGCGTCCGACGTGCTGATCCTGAAGAACGGGACCAACTGGATCCGGGGATACTACGTGACCCCGGAAGACACGATTGGCGGGGTGGTAACCTACTCGATCTATTTTGAAGACGAATGCTCCGGCGACGAAGTGTATCAGGTCGCCGGTCCCGGAAAGCCCGATGTGCCCTCGTACGGTATCGTTTCGATCGATTCGATACGCTACGTGAACACCTTGGATGACGAATACTATAATACGGCGCAACAGGGCGATTATATCCTGATCACCCATAAGGATTTTTATGAAAAAGCCCTGGGACTGGCGGAACATAAGGCTGCCATGGGCTTCACCCCCGCGATTTACGAACTGGAGCGCATTTACGACGAATATAATTACGGGAATGAAAGCCCTTATGCGATCAAAGCCTTTCTGACGGAGGCGTACACCGCCTGGAGCATCCTTCCCCGCTATGTCCTGCTGATCGGGGATACCGGCACCGAAAATCCGCTCCCGGTCATCAGGTATCAATCCAGCGGACAGATCGGCGCGGTCATCGCAGAGAACTGGTTCGTTGATATCGATGATGACCACATGCTGGAAATGGCGCTGGGGCGTCTGCCCGTCAGCACCGAAGATGAGCTCGACAGCATTATCGCGAAAATAAAAATATTCGATAAGACAGAAAACCCCTCCATGCAGGTAAACCGGATGGCGCTTCTGTCCGGACCGGAACCGACATTTAAAACACAACTGAAAGACTATATCAACAACAGCGCGCCCGACGATGTTCAGCTTGACCGCCTGTATTTATATGATTCGCACGTAACGGGTGATTTTGATGCGGGCATGTATGCTACGGACACGCTGGTAAAATTCATCAATGACGGAGTATACTGTATCAACTATATCGGTCACGGGGGCGGTTATACCTGGGACAATTATGTGTTGCCCTATCCCGCATTTGATCGCTTCATTCCCGGAAAGCCGTTTATCGTGAATTCCATGACCTGCTTTACCAACACCTTTTCCAATGATAACGCTCTGGGAGAAATGTTCATCCGGCATCCGCGGGGAGGCGTTTCGGTTCTGTCCTCCACCGGCTACGGATGGGTCAACTCGAATTATTATCTCTTTGAAAAACTGATGAACCATATGTCCTACGACAATATGTCCCACGGCGAGGCGGTGCGCTTTGCCCTGGGAGAATATTTCTTTTCGACCTTCGGAAGACATGCGAATTTTATCGACCAGGTCGACGGACAGACCGTGTATAAATACTTTCGCGAGTCCCTCTTCTATCAGACATGTCTTCTTGGCGATCCCTCGGCACGGTTCCCCCGGAAGCTGGAAGCCGAAAATCCCGGTATTGCCCCAAGAAGCGTTTCACCGGGAGGCAGCATCGCGCTTTCCGTGTCGGAACCGGGGATCGTCGGCGGGGTAGCCGATATCGTCGGCACCCGCGGACAGGAACGCAAATACCCGCTAAAACAAAAGATCAGACTGCAGTTTAACCAGGGCCAGGCCACAATAAGGGTACCGGAAAACGAACATGGCATCTCCGAAGGGATCGTTCAGCTTACGTACTGGGGCACCGATGGAAAATTTTATACCGCCGCTGAACATATCGGCCTGGACGCCCCCTATGTTGAATCCCTGGATTATGATCCCAACAGGCCGGGCATCGGCACGGGCGGGGTCAGGATAATAATGCAGGCGGCGACGGACCGGACCATCGAAAGCGCCGCACTGCGGGTTTTCTCGTCGCGCGATGAAGACGCTGCCTACAAGAAACTCCCGCTGACACATGTCGGGAATAACGTTTTTGAGACACAATACAAAATATATTATACTTCAAGTGCTGGATTTTACACGGCCGAAAACGATTCCTCGGCCGCCCTGACGTATTACAACGGCAACTATTTTATGCCGGTATTCACGATCGGCGGAGACAGCAGCATCACAGGGGATTTTTACCCCCTGTTACCGCTTGTCCCCCCTAACCGCGACATCTCCATTTTAAGCTATGCCGTCGAGAATGGCCAAAGCAAACTGGTACTCTATAATCAGGCGGACACCGCGTGTTATGTCGGTCTTAAAATTGACGTATTAGATTCGGCAATGAATTATTCCTATTCTGACACCCTGCTGACCCACAACGATGTGGACGGTCAGAACGTCAGCGGGATCGACAAGATCAACACCTTTTATCTTGATTTCTTGCCCCCCTTTAACAGCGGAACGATCCGGCTGACTATTGATCCGATCGATATTCAGGACATGGACACGTCGAACAACCGGCTGCAGGCGACGGTGCAAAACAAATGGCTTCATGCGCTGAACGGAAAACTGGTCAACCACCCCGGCGATACGGTGCATCTGGCAAGCGGAACGTTCAAGACCATTACACCTCTTCCCGCCGCTGCGGGTTCACAGGCCATCTATATTAACACCTACGACAGGAACTATGCCTTGTCGGGATTCGGTGCGACCCAGGCGGTTCAGGAACTTCTGTATATCTCCGCAACATCGGAAACGGTCGGTTTTACCGGCTCTGTCCCCTTGTCCGCATTGGGAGAAGATAAGATCATCTGTTATCTGAACCCGGGTTTGGATGTCTTTTATACGCTTCCCGTAACGGTCCTTGACAGCAGTGTCTATTTCCCGATCCGTCAGACGGGATATTATCTTCTGGCGTATGCCAATGAGAGCGCAGGTCCCGAGATAGAGATCAACCTGAACGCCAGAAAAATACTGGTCAGAGGGTACGTGTCGGAACGCTCGGATTTCTCGGTCATGCTGCGCGACAACTACGGGGTGAACCCGCTGCCCGAATTCTGGGATATTTTACTGGACGGGAGCGAGATCGACGCGGAAGACATTTCGTTCATTCAGGGTGACAACATTAAAGAATTGGGATTAAATTTCAAGCTGAATATGGATGTGGGGGAACACACGCTGCAGGTCGTTGCGCATGACCTGGTCGGGAACCGTACGGAATCGGAAGCATTTGAGATCGTATACACGGGCGAATCCCAGCTGATCGATTACGGGAATTTCCCCAATCCTTTCCGGACGAGAACGACCTTTATTTATGAATTGACCGAACAGTTCGACGATGTGGTCATTAAAATATTCACGCTTTCCGGACAGAAAATATTTACCATGTCCGTGACGGAGAACGCCATTACCGACCTTCCGCTTTACAGTATCGGATACCACGAGGTCCCCTGGTACGGAAGGGACGAATTCGGGAATACCGTGGCGAACGGCGTGTATTTTTATGTGATCGAAGGAATTGTGGACGGCAGAACGGTTAAAACAACCGGAAAGATCGCGAAATACCGATGAAAAAAAGATATAAAATCATACTGCTTGTGTTGATAACCGGAATTCTGTCGGCAGAATACGGTCATTACGGCGACGCTTATATCCTGGCAGGCAGATCGTCCCAGTCCGTGGCAATGGGCGGAACCGGATTGACCTCGCTGAACGGCATCACCTCGGTGATCTCAAATCCCGCAGGCCTGATCGGATATCGGGATAAAGAGATCTTCACCCAATTCAACAATGTGTTCGGATTGGCGTTCCAGAACAGTATCGGGATCTCAATGCCTTACGGGGATTATCAGATCGGCGCCCTGGTCAACACGGTGGGCGTGCAGCTTTACCGCAGGGACGATATTATCAACGGTATTTCGAGCATTAACGACCGACGGGATTACGTCAGGGAGTTCCTGGGTACGGAAACCTTTTACGACATGGAAAGCGCCCTGCTTCTTTCCATCGCACGGGAAACTCCGGTGAATATCAAAATGGGCTGGTCCTATGACCGTTTTGTGATCAGGATCCAGTACGGGGCGAATTTAAAATTTATCTATAAACGTCTCGACGGTCATAGCGCCCTGGGGGCCGGCCTGGATGCCGGAGTGCGTTTCATGATCCCCGGGAACGAGGTTTTCTATATCAAGCGCCTGGGGGTTATTTCCCTTGGACTGAATATGGAAAATTTTATTAAATCCCCGGTGGTGTGGTTCAACAATCCCTATATAGATTACGGCAATATGCGCCTGCTGGGGGGCATTGCGCTCCATCAGCCCGTAAAGGCGCTGTCAAGCGAAGTCCGCTTCGCACTGGACGGCTATGTTTTCGAAAGCCGTTTCTTTCCCTATTCCGGAATACGCTTCGGCATGCAGTGGAAAGTAAAGGATTTTCTGGATATCCGCTTCGGGAAGGACCTGAGCGGCGTAAGCGGCGGCGCGGGACTGAAACTGCCCGTGATGAACGGGAAAATGAAACTGGATTATACGATACAATATCATGAAATCAATTGGAGTCATCTCATTTCCTTGTCATATTACTGGGGTGAGACAAAGCAGGAAACCGGTGAATAAGACCATGAGATCAAAGAACATTAGCTTCGGCTTGATTTTGGGATTTATGATCATGACGGTCACGGGCTGTTTTCCCCAGCCCGACATTTCGGTGCCGAACTTTATTCCCAAGACCCCCCCGGACAGCGTGGTGGAGCGGGGCATTGACGCCCATCCGGACAATGCGATCTATCTCGAATGGGAAGAACCCGCCACGGCGGAGGAAGAGGGCATCCTGGGGTATTATATCTACCGCGGTAAGCTGGTCAACGAAGACTATGTCTTTTCCCGGATCGCGAGCGTTCAGCGGAATGAAGGATTATTGTATGACAGCGACAGCTATGTAGACTACAGCGTTCATTTGGACACGACGTACTATTATTATTTGAAGTCCTACAATGATTTCGCCGTCAGTAAGGAAACGTCCGATACGGCGCAGTATAAATTGACACATAAACCAACCCCGGTTAGCCCCGCGGGTGATATTACCAGCATTAACCAGTTTTTTGAATTCATTTATCCCCTTCGAACAATTGATAGGGTAAACTACCTGTATTTTCGTTTGTACTATTTTGAGAACAGCACGTATCAAATAAAACTGTTCGCTAAAAAGCATCGGTTTGATTTATCTCAAAGCACTTTTCATATTTATTTAAAAAATAATGATTCCCATACGACCGTATTAATGGACAGCCTTTGGACAGATACCGAGGAAAAAAGATATCTTGAAAAAGGCACCTACCGCTGGCGCGTGGATGCGGTGTCGGGACAATTGGGCGGCGCGCCGGAAACCGAGGGGTCCGAGTCGGCATGGATGTATTTCACCGTAAAATAGGAGAAAAAGGATATATGAAACGAATTGTAGCGGTATGTTTGGCTGTGATGATGGTAATGGCGTATGCGCAGGACGTGTCGGGTTTTTCGGCGCGTTTTTCAGATGAAAAGAAACTGACGATGGTCGTCAAAGTATGGGGCGAGGTGGTGAAGCCGGGTATTTACGAGCCCCCGCTTGGATATGATCTTCTGGGGATACTGTCCCTCGCCGGGGGTCCCGTCAACACGGCCAAGCTGACCAACGTAAAGGTGCTGCGCGGATATCGCATGAATAAAGAAGACCCCATCGTTGTGTATGTAGACCTTCAGCAGTACATGGAAACAGGCGACGATTCGCTGATCCCGGAAATCCGCGAAGGTGACACCATCATGGTGCCGCCGAAGTTCGGTAAAAATTTCGTAACGAATTTTGCCGCCTTGCTGGCCATTGCGCAGTCGATCACGATCATTGCCTACTACATCGACAGGATCGGAGTGGAATAATTATAATGGATTATAAGGTCAAAGACAGTGCGCTGGCGGATTTCGGCCACCGGGAGATCGGCCTCGCCGAAGCGGAAATGCCCGGCCTGATGGCGTTGCAGGAAAAATACAAGGGCCTGTCTCCTCTCAAAGGCGCACACATTACCGGCAGCCTGCATATGACGATCCAGACGGCCGTTCTGATAAAAACGCTTGCGGCCCTGGGCGCCGACCTGCGCTGGGCGAGCTGTAATATCTATTCGACGCAGGACCATGCAGCTGCCGCCGTCGCAGATCTGGGCATCCCGGTGTTCGCCTGGAAAGGCGAAACGCTTGAAGAATATTGGTGGTGCACCAAACAGGCGCTTCTGTTCGGCGACCGGGGTCCCGATATGATCGTGGATGACGGCGGGGACGCCACCCTGTTCGTTCACGAGGGCGTCCGGCTTGAGAAGCACTATGCGCAGACGCACAAGATCCCGGACGTGACATCGAAGAACAAGGAACTGCGCATTGTTCAGAAACTGATCATCGAAGACATTGAAACGTTTCCCCGGCGCTGGCAAACGATCGCAGAGCATTTGCGCGGGGTCAGCGAAGAGACCACGACCGGCGTCCACCGCCTGTATCAAATGAGGGAAGCCGGCGAATTGCTTTTCCCTGCGATCAACGTGAACAATTCGGTAACCAAGTCCAAATTCGACAATCTCTACGGCTGCCGCGAATCCCTGGCAGACGGGATCAAGCGCGGCACCGATGTGATGGTCGCCGGAAAGACCGTCGTTATTTGCGGGTACGGGGACGTTGGAAAAGGCTGCGCACAGTCCATGCGGGGCCTCGGAGCCCGCGTAATCATTACGGAGATCGACCCCATTTGCGCC
>CALMFL010000265.1 GCA_937862595.1 uncultured Fidelibacterota bacterium | reverse complement strand
AACGGCCGCGGCAATTATGAGATCCCCTGGAACGCCGCGGCTCCGGACGGCACACCGCTCGCTTCGGGAACCTATCTGTATGTCCTGCAGATCGGGGACCGTTTCCGTTCGGGGAAAATGAGTCTGGTAAAATAGCGCCCTCAGCTTTCCTTCAATGACTCTTTTAACTCCTTAAACTTGCCCCAAGTTTTTTGCGGGTTTTGGGTAATTATTTTGTTTTATTTGAAAAACAATATTTTTAATATCTTATTGTAAATAATTGAGATACGCGTATTGCACATTGAGCTGGCATAAGAATACTTGACCCAAGTTTTTCAAGAAACTCGCGTTAAGCCAGCCGTTTTAACCGTTGATATTTTTCCGCCCCAGCTTTTTTATCGTTTTAGTAAATATAGGGAATGATCCGGTATTTTACCTTGTCCATATACTCTTCCCATAAACTGCCGTATTTGGCGTGACAGGTATTGTCGTCGTCGTACTGCCGGGGAAAACGTTTCCCTCAGGATCTACAGCCTGGACGGCAAACTTGTCAAAACTTATACTCACAACAATGCAAACCATCATCTCATTACTGTGAACGGCCTGGCGGACCTGTCAAAGGGCATGTATATCGTTTCTTATAATCTCTACGGCAAAAACTACCGGTATAAAATTATCAAGCGTTAATTGATTCACTACCGGTAATACACTGCCTTGATTTAAGAACATTCGAACTCTACTTCGCACTTCGAGCTTCGAAGGGCAGGCATTAGAGCAAAAGCCTGTCCACCGAAGCCCGATGTAGCTTAAGCGAAGGCGGGGCGAAGGTGGAAACAATTGAAGTTAATTCAGAACAAGGATTAACGATATTCGATCTTCGAAGACTTCACATATCAACATTCCCTGTTCTTTGTTCGATATTCCTCTCCCCTTCTCCCCCTCCCTTGTCCGCCGAAGCTTTAGCGAAGGCGGATCTCCCCCTCAAGTTTTTTCACCAGAAAAAACAAACCCTCCTTCGCCAAGGCTTCGGAGGACAGTGCATCCGCGAAGCGGATGTTGATTGCTTGGAGAACAGGAGTCGGAACGAGCTCTTATTATGTTTAGGGTTAAGTTGGATAAGGTCTGAAATCGGGGATCAAGTATTAATAGATTCCGCCTCTTACGATCATGAACTTCAGGATCTTCTCTTTGCCGATGTCCGGCATATCGATATGGGCAATGTACATGCCGCTGCCGATACGGATATTCTGATGATTTCCCAGGTACCACGATTCGAATTGTGAGTTCGCATTATCATGTTCAATTGTTTTGACATGAATACCGGCCAAATTGAATATTCTGATAGTCGCTTTAGCCGGCAAGTGGGTAAATGTTACTTTTTCCTCAAAATCATCAACCAAAATCCGGTCATATCCATAATATGGATTCGGATAGACGTTGATCCTGTCAATGGCCGCATGCAATAATGAATCGCTTTGGATTGGCTCATATCCAACTGTCGAAAATTCAAATGAGTCATCTATATTGAGAGGTTTTGTTGATTTAAAACGAATAACCGTTCCATTTGCAGGCATGTCTGTATTTCCAAACATGGTTATCCTGCAATTTGTCAACTGCGGATAGTAAAAGGGATTTCCCTCAGAAGCATAACCTGTGCGCGAAGGCAAGGCATTCAGATCATTTGCATCAAGATAAGCCTGCTCATCACTTTCCAGATATCCAAGAGTGGAATTATCATAAGAGAATATCTCTTCATAGCTTATAAGGGTGTAATAATCGTTTTCAACGCCTATATCCCATGTTCCTTCAGTGGAATTGACCTGATCGTCGCGAACAGCGATAAATTGACGACGGACCTGTCCTTCACTGTTGTATTTATAAATGGCAAACGGCACTTTTTCATCTAAAACCGTCTCATCTTTATAGCTCCAGGCTATTGAGGAATCGCCGAATACGATCTCAATTTCGCTATCTCCCCAGTTCCGGTATTCGGCAAAAATAGTATCATTGAACTCACCAAAGGTATTATCAGTCGGCGCCAGGATCGTAAAATAGGGTGCGCCCGCAGCGATGTGCCAGCTTTCGGATCCGTCGCCCCGATAATTCAATGAATAGAAAAGCTGCTCATCGACTATATTGCCGTCTGGAGCATCAAGCTGAACAATACTGTCCACGCCTGAAAGCGGTGAATAGACCATGATCTCTAAACCATCAACAATGGGTGAGGCTGCATTCTTATAGATATCCGATGCCATTGGATTATTATCGGACAAAATGATCCCGTCTCCATTCAATACAGAAAAAACCAATTCAGATGTATCCCGTCCATAATCCAGCTCGATCCTGTAATCATCTGCCAGTACGGCATAAGGATCGACAACTTTTACACTTGCAAAACCTTCGCCATGTCCGGACACATGCTGCACCGAGATATCATCCTGACCCGCCCGGGATTGTAATTTATGTCCGGGCAATTCTTCCTGCAATCGAACTGAATGAATGATCAATGGCGATTCATACATTTTCATGCCCATTCTATTTTCATTCAAATTCTGATTGTATGATGTAACGCCGTAATAATAGGTACTGCCTTCATAAAGCGAACGATCATTGATATGGTCCTGTTCAATGATGGCATAACGCTGTATGCCGCGATCGTTTCCGTAAGCGACCGGGATCTCGGCTTCGGCATATCCGTACTCTTCCAGTCGGCGCGTATCATTGATGATCTTGATCCCATTGATCTTGTCATATGTTGCTATGACTGTCCCATCAAGTATACCTGAGCTCGAATCCGGAAATTGATAAACGATATACCCCTCGAATTTATAATCCGCTACCGAGTAGTTTTCGATCTCGGCAACACGGTCGGGGTTGGAGCCCCATTCAAGAACGACTGACCTTTCAAAACTGCGGCAAATTACATCAGGCGGTTCCGTCGCTTTGCTTACATTCTCAAACTTCCCGTCATACAGATCTTTTGCCAATGCGGCATTCGTCTTCAATTCGGTGACAGATGATTTGTGATCTTCTCCGATTCCGCCAACAAGAGCAAAAATGATTTCCTGGCAATTATCGGGAGCCAGATCAAAGGGACCTGAAGAAACACACATGCGCCGATCGCCCGCCCTAAAATAATAGTCCGACCCGTCGACTTCACTTTCCCCGGGGACCGTGGGATCACCATGCAGTGGATATTTTGTTTCTGCGGCACCCGCGACATTCCCCAGTGTCCAGGGCACCGGATCGTCAATATCTCCTGTCGGTTTATACCCTCTCATCATGTTATAATATTGAAGTGACCCGATATAATCACCCAATTCGGGATCTGCAAGAGCCGATCCGGCAGCGAACCATCCGAACGATGTCATGGGAAGATTTTTATAATCCGTCACATCATTTAATTCGTAAACGGCCGTATCTCCCCTCGACTCGATCATAGGTCCCTGAAGCAAAACATAGCCTGCAGCAGGCGGTACAAGGCCATAAACATCGTAATCGTTGTCATGTGGGTAGGCATTGTATGCATACCCCATATCTAAAAGCGTATCGCAACCGACATAATCGTCACTCGCTGAACCTACATCGGGATCAGACCATTGGGTGATGTACATGTCTTCCACGGTTGAATTGGACTTATTGATCAATTTGTACGATTTGAATATGCTTTGTCCGAATCGTGATTCTTTGTCATTATATGCCCAGATGGTCACCTGCAATTCCAATCCGATCGGTTCCGAGCCCAGCATGGCGGTTGTTTTCGTCCTGTCATAATCATTGACGACAAACCAGATCACCTGATCGGCATTGGCGATGCCGGGCTCGTCGATGCCGGGTGTATAGACGCCGTCGTGATCTTTGTCATCATAGGGTGCCCCCCGATCAACAGGCCATTCATTCCAATCCTGTTCATATTGATCCAGGACCTCTTGTTTCATTTCATCCGTTACCTGCATATAGTATATCTCATTTTGGATCGCTGCATCTTCCCTTAATTCGCTGTCCGACATATATGGATAATCGGAACGGATCCGGTAGACCCTGACGACCGGATCATCGGGATCCGCAACGACGGCATCTCCAACATCGCCCCCGCTGATCACCCAGCCCGGGACAGTCCCGATGTTATATTGCTGTCCACCGACTCTGATCCTGTCTCCAATACCATCACCATCCGTATCGACTTTGCCGCCCCAGATGAAACCATCCTGATAAATGACTGCGGCAGTTCCTATCGGGTAAAATGCTCCGCTGCTTCCGTCCGGACTGTGCGCCGATTGCCCATTGTCAAAGATCCAGCAAGCCCAATTGGATACGTTACTTACGGTTTTAGTCCCTGAATAGGCATTGCTTTTTGCAATATAAAATTCCGACGCCTTCGCTAGTCCGACAGAAATACATAAAAACCCAAAAAACAGAATCCGTTTTGTCATATGAGCCTTTGTAGATAAGTTGCTATTCTGTGATTGTAATATAATTAATATTTAAAAAAACAAACAACACTTTATATTATAATGATTTTTGAGTTATAGCTAATTGCTTAAACTCATAATGCTTTAATAATACCTGAGGACCCACCCATAATCAAAAAGCGGTCGTTGAACAAGTGTTCTGTACGACCGCTATTATGGCGGGATCAATGGGGGTCTTATAGAACACTTTGTACGTTTAGGTTTAAAGTGGAGAGGAAGTAAAAATATCCTAAAATTTCCAACTGATTGAAAGATTGTATATGCTCATGTATTCTAATTCAGGAATTGGTAAAAAATGTGCATAACCAGCATTATCATCAATATAACCGTAACTACCCCGTAATTCAATCTCATTAAGAATTCTTAGATTCTCATTTGAAATTTTAAAAGCTCTTAATACATCATGAGCAAGTTGTGAAAGATTCAATCCAACCTTATTCACACTAAAAGAATATAAACGTCCTGAGCGAATAGAGATTATATTGTAAATTTCAGCTTGCAGGCCTCCAAGTATGTTGTCAAATGAATAACTTAAGGTTAAGGCGTTGCGGTTTAATGTGTTATCATACAATGCAAACTTGGAATAAAAAATAAAGTTTGAAGTAATATCAGAAAATATATCATGAAAACTATATTCCATTCCAGGGATAATATCAGCCTGTAACTGGTGATTAAATAAATTAAAATTGCCTTTATTAAAAGTTTTTAATACGGGCCATTCCATATTTATTCCAACATCCATATATTGATTAACTATCGGTTCTCCAAGCCCATCATTTCCATTAGTATACGTACCTAACACCCCCAATGATACATGAAAATATTTTTGAAAAGATATAGCAGATGCTAAAGTATAGTGCGTTGATTGTGCTATCACGGGTTCAGACAGTACTTTATAATGCCGTGTTATTGCTGCAAAGCCTAAATTGAGATTATTACCAATATTAAAATTACCACCGATTGACAAATTAGGGTCATATCTAAAGTCATTTTGTAGCTCCAAATATAATCCACCTTTATTTCCGATTTCCAATTGACTAATCATTGCGGGATTATTCCATACTGACTGTAAATCTCCCCCTGGAATTGATCCATAAAGAGAACGTGGGAAATAGGTACTGGCGTTCAAACTAAAAGTTAACACTATAAATAAAAAACTTATTCGTTTCAATTTCTTAGAGTTTCCCATAATAACCCTTTCCTTCTTATTGAAGCAAGTTTTACAAAAACTATAATAATTTACTTAATATATTATTACCAACAAAACACTTAATGTATCTAAATAGTTTTAGTTCCCAAATAAAATCCCCCATAATCAAACAGCTGTCTTGGAACACATGTTCAGCAAGACAGCTGTAAAGCGGGGACAACCCTCCTTCGTCCGTCAGCGGACGGACTCCGAAGGGCAGGCGGATGTCTTATAGAACACTTTGTACATTTAGGTTTAAGATTGAGAGGAAGTGAAAAACAGGGTCTATTTGGCTAACTATAAGGGAAAATGAGCTTGACAATGATTTCTGATATACTTAATATTTAATATTAATAAAGCATGTTAGGATTATTGACATGAAGAAGTTTATATTTGCTTTGACGTTTATTTTATTATTCTTTGGATGTTATGAAGATGATGATTCTCACTTTGTTCTTCCTGAAGACTACGTAGAAGTTCCATTTACACCAATTGACACAAGAATCAATATTGGGATATTTGAAGAAATAGAACAAAGTAGCAGAGTAATAAAATTGTTATTGACGACAGAAGATGTTTACTCACCTGATGGTTCCAAAATACTTGGCAGTATATCAAGGAATGGCAATACATACCAAATAGAATTAGATGAATTGGATATTTCAGATTGTGGTGGTGCCATAACTACTCCGGCGATGGCGTTTTTTGAACTTGGTGACATGAATAATGGAGATTACTTATTATCAATTAAGATAAATGGTGTTACAGTAAATGCTTTGCTTACTGTTTCTGAAGAAAGTTTTCATTTTGCTTTGCAGAGCAATAATATTATTACGATAAATCAAAATTCCATATTACGTATACCTCAAACAACAATTTGGGGACAAGCAGAATCGATAACGGCTGAGCCCTATCGTTTATTTTTAGACTCCCTGATTATTCTTGGGGCTGAGCCATATGATCTCCAGGCAGGAAATTATAGATATTTTGAAGTCTTTTCGCCAGATAGTTTTGACGCGCATTCTGCTATGGGTATGAGATATGGAGAATACTTTTTATACAATTTCGACCCGGACACTCTGATCTTGCGTAATCTTATCAAGCGCTTTGCTAAAAGATACGATGATAGTATTTTTATTGGACTTGATGGTGGAAGAGGAGAACAATTTAGAAGCACCGTTTTAAAACACGAACCTTGATGAGATTTAATATCTAATCTCTTTCCACTCCTTACTCTGTACTCCCATACTGTTTTTTCGATAGAAAAAACAAACATCCGCAAAGCGGATGTTGATGGCGGGGACAACGGATGTCTTATAGAACACTTTGTACGTTTAGGTTTAAGATCGAGAAATAATCATACAAATTGATCAGATGTTTTCTTATATGACTTTTTTATTTAGCCAAAATTGATTAAAATATATCTGTTTAAAACTTACAAGAACCATGAACAAGAATCAAAAAACAACCCCTTTCATCTTAATTCTTTTAGTAGGTATTTTATTCCCTTCTTGTGAAAGAGTATATCCGTCAAGTGATTATGAAGAGCATGATCTTCTTGTTGTATATAAAAATAAAGGAAATGATTTATTTTTGGTTGATCCATATGTATTTACTATAGAAGAAGAAGTTTCTTTAGACATTTCTGGAGATTTTTTCCCAACCAGCATGTGTGTCTCAACTAATAATGATTATTTAGTTTTCACAGGTAGATATGAGGATGATCCTAAACGAGAATACTATATAGTAAAATATGATATTTCTGCTGACTCAGTAGCAGGTATATTTTCTCTGAGTTTGAAGAATTTAGGTTATCCTAAAATCTGCGCAGCCCATTTAAATGATGAACCGGGATTAATATATCTCTATTCACATAGCTGTGGGACATATAAAATTGATTTTTTAAAGGAAAAGTTCGGCGTCATATCATTAGCCCAAAATCTCCCCAAAGACTTCTATTATCCACCGGGGTCGAATTGGATTGTTAGAAATAACTATTATCCAAATACAATATATAGTTCCAGTTACACTGAATTGGAATTCTTTGATATAGAATCTCGTTTAAGAAGCCGTGAATTCATATTAAATAAACATGATATAGATACCATTGACGTAAATGACATGGAGTATTCAAATAAAGATGAGAAACTTTATGTTTCATATTTACTGTCCCAGCAAAAAGCAATAAGAGAAAGCGCATTTTTTGGATCCTATGATATGATAACCCAAGAGTTTGATACTTCAAATGTTGTTTTGCCCTGGAGTACGAATCCATATTATTTAGCATATAATCAAGAAAGAGATGAGTGTTATATGATAGGCGAAACTGATCATTTCTATGTGATTGGTTTAGATTCCACAGAATATTACATTAAAAATGTTATTGAATTAACTGACAAAACAACCGGACCTTCCAGAATTGCAGTTCGTTCAGATGGTAAAATTGCTTTTGTAAGTTGTATTCGTGATAATAAAGTATATGTAGTAGATCTTGAAACTAAACAAGTTCTAACAACAATTTCAATAGAATCACCTTATCAATTCGAGTTTATTTAAAATCCTCCTATAAACACAAAGCTGTCTTGGAACGCGTGTTCAGCAAGACAGCTATAAAGCGGGATTGACGGGACTCGAACCCGCAACTTCCGACGTGACAGGCCGGTGCTCTAACCAGTTGAACTACAACCCCGTTCAAATAAGCCTGCTATTATACGGCAATGCGGATAATTTGTCAATAACTTTTATTTGCTTGCCCTTTTTATTTCTCGGCGGCGCTTGAGATCAGATATTCAATGTATTTCCGGGACTTCTTCTTTTTGATCTCCCGTTCCCGCATGAGGGCATCATGCTTTGTGCCGTGGCTTTCCTCATAAACGATTTTCCAGGGTATTCCCCGTTTGGTCGTTTTCGTGCCGCCCGAATTATGATGCCTGAGCCTGTCCTCAAGATCCGAGGTGTAACCGATATAATACCGGTCCGTACTCTCCGAGTAAAGGATGTACGTAAAATACATCGTCGCCCCTCCGTATTTATTTAACGTCCTAAAATAAAAAAACCGACCCTCTGTCGATGTCGGATGCTGCGGGATTGATCCCGACGAAGGTCGGGACAAATCCGACGTGACAGGCCGGTGCTCTAATAAGCCTGCTACTATAAGGCAATGCTGATTATTTGTCAATGTCTTTATATTTTGCATCTCTTTTTTCAGTTGATTTGCGAAGAATATTGAACTGCTCTGCAGTTCGTTTTCCGTATGATAATTCTTCTACAATATTAGACCGCTCTGCGGTCTAAACACTGAAAGAGTTCAATATTATTTCCCAAGGTGATGTGCTCCTTAACCTTGCCCGGGGTGAAAAATGCCCCGGGGTTTTTTACTGATCAAAAATACAACCTCATCCTGCCCGTCGGAATCCCTGTCTGTCAGAGAAGCGGGGATCATTCGAACAGAAGCCTGTCATCCGAAGTCCGTCAGGGGGCGGACGCAGGAGGGCAACCTTGGTGGAGGCGGAACAATCGAAGTAAATAAAGATTGTTGATTTGCGAAGAATATTGAACTGCTCTGCAGTTCGTTTTCCGTATGATAATTCTTCTACAATATTAGACCGCTCTGCGGTCTAAACACTGAAAGAGTTCAATATTATTTCCCAAGGTGATGTGCTCCTTAACCTTGCCCGGGGTGAAAAATGCCCGGTTTTTTTTACTGATCAAAAATACAACCTCATCCTGCCCGTCGGAATCCCCGGCCGGCGAATAAGGTGAAAGCGGCTAAAAAGTTTATCGAGATAATAACCTTTCCTCCACTTCCCCACCCCACGCTTCACGTCTTACCGGCCTGCACCAAGGTTTCGGCCGGCACGCGTCTTACGTCTCACCAGCCTTCGCCAAGGCTTACACCTACGCTCCGACGTTTCGGAGCTTCGGTGCACAGGTCGGCTGGCATGCGCCCCACGCCCTATTTTTTCTTTGCTTTTGTGCCCGTTCATCGTATTTTAGTTGGGAAACACACATAGGAGGAACAATGGCTTATCAATTAAACTATCTTAAAACCATGCCGGAAATTTTTGCGGATGCGCTGCTGGGAGGTCCCGAGCGCAAATTATACCATTACAAACAGAACGACGAATGGAAAAGCATCAGCTACCGCGACGTGAATGAAACCATCGAGCGCATCGGCTTCGGCCTGCAGGCCCTGGGCGTCAGGCAGAAGGACAAGGTCGGCATTCTCTCGGAGAACTGCCCCGAATGGTCCATGACGGACCTGGCCTGTGCACACTTCGGATTCGCTTCGGTCCCGATCTACCAGACCTCCATTCCCCGGCAGATAGAATTCATCATCAATCATTCCGAATGCAAGGTCGTGATCGTCAGTTCAAAGGAACAGGCGCAAAAGATCATCCCGATCAAGAACAACCTGCGTTCCCTGAAATATATCGTCCTGATCAACGAAGAACCCTATCACGACGCCTGGATCGTTTCCTGGAAAGACCTGCTGAAAAAAGGCGACGACGAAAAGGAACGGTCGGGGCAATCCATGCAAGAGATCGCCGGGAAGATCAAACCGGAGGACCTTTGGAGCATTATCTACACCTCCGGCACCTCCGGGAACCCGAAGGGCGTCATGATCTCCCAGTTCAATATCGCCGCGAATGTTCAGCAGTCCCAGGCCGCCATCGGCTTTCAGAAAAACAAACGCTGGCTTTCCTTTCTCCCCCTGAGCCACAGCTTTGAACGCGTCACCTCGATGTTCAGCATGTGGGTGGGCGCGGAGATCTACTTTGCGGAAAGCATCGCAAAGGTCTCCGAGAACCTCAAAGAAGTCAAGCCGCAGTACATGACCACGGTCCCGCGCCTTCTCGAAAAGGTCTATTCCGCCGTGCTGGAACAGGTCGCGATGGGATCGACCGTCAAGCAGAACATTTTCCACTGGGCGCAGCGGGTCGGATCGGAAGCGGTCCGGAAATACCTTGCCTTCAACAAGCAGCCCCAGGGGCTTCTGGCGTCACGTTACGCCCTTGCAAAAACCCTGGTGTTCAACAAGATCGCCCACGTATTCGGCGGAGAGTTCATTCAGTGCGTCAGCGGCGGCGCGCCGCTTTCCGAAGAGGTCGGGGAATTCTTCGTGGCGGCCGGCATCCGCATTATCGAGGGTTACGGCCTGACGGAAATGAGCCCTGTCACGCATGTCAACACCAACGACCACATCAAGTTCGGCACCGTCGGGAAAGCCCTTCCGGACGTTGAGACCAAGATCATCGAGGACGGCGAGATCCTCCTGCGCGGTCCGAACCGCATGGAAAAGTATTTCAACAACCCCGAGGAGACCGCCGAAGCCATCGACAAGGACGGCTGGTTCCACACCGGCGACATCGGTTTCATGGATGAGGACGGCTTCCTGAAGATCACGGACAGAAAAAAGAACCTCATCGTGACCGCCGGCGGCAAGAACATCGCTCCGGCGGAGGTCGAACGCGAGATCACCGCGTCGAAATTCATCGAATCGGCCGTCGTGGTCGGCGACCGGCAGAAATTCCTGATCGCCATCCTGGTCCCGTCGCTGGATATCTTCAGCAAATGGGGCAAATTGCAGAATCCCCCGATCGAGCTCAGCACCTACGAAGACCTTGTGACGTCCAAGGACGTGGAAAAACTGATCCGGGAAGAGCTGGATATCCATCAGCAGGGTCTGGCCCGCTACGAACAGATCAAATATTTCTTCCTTGCCCCGCAGCCCTTTACGATCGAGACCGGGGAGCTGACGGCAAGCATGAAGATCAAACGCAAACATATCATTGAAAAGTATCAGCTTGAAATAGAAGAGCTCTATAAAAACTAATGCTTTCCAAGCAAAGGAGTAAGTTTTGAGCTATCAACTGGATTATATCAAAACAATGCCCGAAATATTTTCGGATGCATTGCGCCGCGATCCCTCGCGGAACCTATATTTTCACAAAGAGAACGGCGAGTGGAAAGGCCTCAGCTATCAGGACGTCTCCGAGACCATCGAACGCATCGGATTCGGCCTGAGGGCGCTGGGTCTCCGGGAAGGCGACAAAGTGGCCATCCTTTCGGAGAACCGGCCGGAATGGTGCATGACCGATTGGGCCTGCGCGCATTTCGCCCTGGTCAGCGTGCCGCTGTACCAGACCTCCATGCCCCGCCAGATCGAGTTCATCCTCAGGCATGCGGAATGCAAGGTGCTGATCGTCAGCAACCGGGAGCAGGCGCAGAAGGTCGTCCCGCTGCGGCAATCCCTGAAAGCCCTGAAATACATCATTACGCTCGATGACGCCGGATACGACGACGCCTGGATCATCCGCTTTGACGAACTGATGAAAAAAGGCGACGGGGAAAAGCTTCTTTCCCCCGTTACAATGCGGGACATCTCCGGGAAGATCAAGCCCGCGGACCTCTGGAGCATTATTTACACCTCCGGCACCTCCGGCGACCCCAAGGGCGTTATGCTGTCCCATTTCAACATTGCCGCCAACATACAGCAGACCCAGACGCACGAGAATTTTCTCAGCGACAAGCGCTGGCTCTCCTTTTTGCCCCTGAGCCACAGCTTTGAGCGGATCACCTCCCTGTTCAGTTTCTGGATCGGCGGCGAGATTTACTTCGCCGAAAGCATTGCAAAGGTCCCGGACAACCTCAAGGAGGTCAAGCCGCACTATATGACCACGGTCCCGCGGCTGCTGGAAAAGATCTATTCCGCGGTCCTCGAGCAGGTGGTTTCCGGCCCAGCAGCCAAACAGGAGATCTTTTACTGGGCGCAGCGGATCGGCCATCAGGCGGTGGAGCGTTTCCTGGCATTCAACAAGCAGCCCACCGGCGGATTGGG
>CALMFL010000264.1 GCA_937862595.1 uncultured Fidelibacterota bacterium | reverse complement strand
TAGATCTCGTTGAGCAGGAACGTGAAGTCGGAGAAGCCGACGAAGAGGGGGCGCCGGTCGCGGATGACGCGGAAGTCCTTGGCGTCGATCTTGCGCAGGAGGTCCTCGGCCCCCGTCCCCCCGGCGATCGAGATGATCAGATCGAGCTCCCGGATGGCCTCCTTGAAGACGGCGGCCCGCTCGTCGACCGAGGCCGTGACGTGGTCGATATCGGCGTCGCTCGAGAACAGGTGGGGGCCGATGGTGACGTCGCTCGCGCCGAGGGCGTCCTGGAGGAGCCGGGCCGTCCGGCGGAGGACGGGCCTCTCCTTGACCGAGAGGCAGGTGGACGGGGCGATGAACCCGATCCGCTCGTAGGTCATGGGGCCACCTGGACAGGTAAAGGGCGCTTCCTAGAAGGGGTCCAGCCTATCAGAAAGGCCGGCTCCGTTCAACCTGCCCACCTGCCTGAGCTATTCACGAATCTAGGCGGCCCTCAGATGCGAGGCCCGAGGGGTGAAGCTGTACTTTTTGGTACTGCGAACCCCGAGAACGAAGCAGATGGGGCCGGATCGGTTCGCCCGTAGGGTCAAAACGCCCGAGTAAGAACGCGATGGAGAAATAACGGGCGTTTTGATGAATAGCTCAGGCTAGAAAGACTTGAGTTTTTGGCCGGGCGCCGAGAGCTGGAGGGCCTTGAGGGCCTTGAGCTCGATCTGGCGGATCCTCTCCCGGGTCAGCTTGAAGTGCTGGCCGACCTCTTCGAGCGTGTACTCGCGCCCGTCGCCGAGGCCGTAGCGCATCCGCAGGACCAGGGTCTCCCGCTCGGGCAGGGTCCGCAGGGCCGCCTCGATCTGCTCGCGCAGGTTGATGTGGATGACCGTGTCGGGCGGGGAGGGGAAGGCCTTGTCCTCGAGGAGATCGCCGAGCGAGCCTTCGCCGTTGTCCCCGAGCGGGGTCTCGATCGACACGGGCTCCTGGGACGAGTAGAGCATCTCCAGGACCTTGCCGACGGGCAGGTTCATCTTGCGGGCCAGCTCCTCGGGGCTGGGCATCTTGCCGTTCTCCTGGACCGAGGCCTGGGAGATCTTCTTGAGCCGGTGAATGGTCTCCGTCAGGTGGACGGGGATGCGGATCGTCCGCCCCTGGTCGGCGATGGCCCTGGTGATCGACTGGCGGATCCACCACGTCGCGTAGGTCGAGAACTTATGGCCGCGCCGGTAGTCGAACTTCTCGGCGGCCCTCATCAGGCCGATGTTGCCCTCCTGGATGAGGTCGAGGAGCTGCAAGCCGCGGCCCTGGTACTTCTTGGCGATGGAGACGACCAGACGAAGGTTGGCCGAGACGAGGTCGCTCTTGGCCCGCTCCCGGGTCCGCCGCCCGGACTGGATGGCCTGGAGGATGGCCCGGTTCCCCTGTCGCGCTTTCTTCGTGGCGCGGCGGGAGAGCTCCTTGAGCTTGGTCTGGACGGCCTGGACGACCCGGTCCTGGTGCTCCGGCTTGAGCTCGAGCCCGCGGACCATGCGGATGATCCGGACGGCCTGAATCCCCGGGATAGAGCAGTATGTCTTCATGATCAAAGGAAAGTTCCGAGATCTGCGGCTCGTCCGCCTGGGATATCAGGTAGGCGGGGCTTTCGGTGAGCGTCAGGGTGACCGGATCGCCGTCATTGATATAGTATGCCAGCGTATCGCCCAGAAAACTTTCCTTGCGGACGAACGAGGACAGGAGCGTCTGCCGGCAGGTCTGGGTTTCGCTGTAGGACCAGACGATATTCAGAGAGTCGCCGAAAACAAGGCTGTAGCGGTCGCTGAAGATCCCCGAGGAATCCGGCCGGGCATCGCCCGTGCGTGCGGCAAGCTGTTTCAGCGCATGATAGGCGGGTTTGGGGTTCGCATAAAAATCCAGGATCCCGAAATTGTGTTCCGCTTCCGCGGCGTTGGTCCCGTCGTTCTTCAGGTCGTAACAGATCACCGTTTTTACCTGCGGATCCGTCAGACAGCTCAGGTACATGCGGGAAATATACTGGGCCTGTTTTTCCAGGCTGATGTTCGGCCAGGCGCTGTGGGTCGGGTAGCCGAACTCGCTGAAGTAAAGCGGAAGGTCCCCGGTGTAGGATTTTACGCTGCTAAGATAGGCGCGGATCTCGTTCTCGGGACGGTAGGCGACCTGATAAAGATGGAAGGACGCGGCGTCCATGTAATCGCCCCCGCCGGCGGCGAACACGTCGCGGATGAAATCAAGTCCCTCGATAAAGGGCGGAGGATTCCCGATGGCCGGGGAGGTGGCACAGCCGATGACGGTGACGGTGGAGTCCAGGTCCTTGATCGCCGGATAGACGGTTTGCAGCAAGGCCGTGTAATCAAGCGCGTTCGGCTGAGGCGTCCAGAACAGCAGGCCGTGGTTCGGTTCGTTCCATATTTCGTAATGCCGGACGCCCAGGGGGGTGAAATAGCCGACCAGGTGCCGGCAATAGCGGGCGAAGGCGTCGCGGTTTTCCTGTGTGACGACCCCGCTCCCGTTGCTTTCCGCGTAGATCGAATTGTTGTAATTCAGGATCAGGTACACGTCGATATCCCGTGAACGCGCCGCCCGGACATAGCGGTCCACCGCGTCCGGAATGACATAGACGCCCGAATCGGTCTCGACATCGGACCACAGGCATTCGTCGCGAATGATCCCGATGCCCGCCGCCTTGCAGAGGTCAAGTTGCGTCTCGACCGAGAGAGAATCCATGTCCGCCCGGCGGAATTGTCCGAAATGCGTCTGAACGCCGAAAAAAGGTTCGGCAGCGAAGAGCGCGCCGCCGCACAGGATCAACATTAGATACGGTCTGATCTTCATGATTACCTCTTGGTTCACGCTCAAATGTATAACGAAATTACTTGTTTTCAAAAAGCTTATCTGCGATAAGCCCCGAAGTTCCGCTTTTCTCCCGCTCCGCCGATGATTTCAGCATAATCACTCCCTATTTTACGAAAAAATCATTATAATTAGGCATGAAAAGACCCAAACGATCCCGGCTGTCCGCCGCCGCGCTGTTTTTGCTGATCCTGCTGTCAGCCGCCTCCTGCGGCGGATCCCATCACAATGAACTGACCTATCGCCTGATCCCCGGGGAGCAGGCGGTCGGCATCGATTCGCTGAAAACGCGCATTCTGGCGCACGAGGGCACCGGGATGCTGATCATTTATCCCGACTCGGATATCGTGATCGTTCAGTACGACCGCTTCAGGACCCATGAGGACCTGATCGCTTCCTGCTTCAGCGAAAACGGCTACACGGTCGAGCTGATCAAAAAAACGAGCATCCGGAAAGAGACTCCCTGATGGCCGGGCACGTCAAAGCGATCGGGCTGCTCTCCGGCGGACTGGATTCGGTCCTCGCCGTCGCCCTGCTAAAACAGCAGGGGATCGAGGTGACGGGGCTTCTGGTGCGGACCGGCTTTACGGACCATAAGGAAAGTTCTCCGGACGGTTCGCGAACGGTTTCCGATGTGGCAAACGCGCTGGGCATCCCCCTGCGCATCGAAGATATCAGCCGGGAATACTGGACGACCCTGTTCTACCCCAAACACGGCTACGGAAAAAATATGAATCCCTGTCTGGACTGCCATCTGCACATGGTCCGGGTGGCTGCGCGGATCATGCGGGAGGAAGGCGCGGATTTCGTCTTTACCGGCGAAGTGATGGGCCAGCGTCCCAAAAGCCAGATGGCGCATCAGCTGAAGACCGTTCTTGAAGAAAGCGGGATCTCCGGGAGTCTGCTCCGGCCGCTTTCCGCCCTGCGTCTTGCGCCCACGATCCCCGAACTTGAAGGAAAGGTGGACCGTTCCCGCCTGAAAGGATTTTTCGGCCGCCAGCGCGGACCTCAGCTTGCCCTGGCCCGGGAACTGGGAGTCGAACACCTGGCCGTCGCCGCCGGCGGCAACTGCTTCCTGACCAACAAAGAGTTCAGCGACCGCTTCAAAGACCATTTGGCTCAATTCGGGAAGGAACATTTTCCCAAAGAGGATGTTCCCCTGCTGAGGATCGGCCGCCATTTCAGGCTTTCCCCTTCCGCCAAGGTCATCATCAGCCGGAATGAAGAAGAGTACGAACTGCTTCAGCCCTACAAAAACGGGAAATACGTATTTGAATTGCTGGATGTCACGGGAGCAAGCGCCCTGGGGACGGGTACGTTTAGCGAAGAGGACCTGATCCTGGCCTCGCAGCTCACGGGCAGGTATTCCAAGGCGGTGAAGCGAGAGACCCTGCGCGTCCGGGTGACCCGGGACGATTGGGAGCGGATCATTGAAACAACGCCCCTGGACAAAGACGACCCCCGGATCGAAGCGCTTCGCATTTAAGCCGGACGCCCGTTGAAATCGATAAAATTTTAATTGATATCCCAGGTAAAACATAGTAGTTTTGCATGGTTTGAGGGTTGCCGTAGCAACTCGTTTTTTTATGCGGAATTTTGAGGAACAGATGCTGCAAACGATTCAGAAAATACTGACGGATACCCTGGCCGGACTTGGCTGGGAGCCGGTCCCGTTCATGGTCGAACGTTCCCGGAAAAGCAACTTCGGACATGTAAGTTCGAACATTGCGCTTGCCCTTGCAAAAACGCAGAAACGCAGGCCGCAGGCGATCGCGGAAGATCTCAAAGCCGCCCTTGAGGGGAAGATCGGCGGCGTGGAAAAGATCGAGATCGTTCCTCCCGGTTTTATGAATTTCTTTTTTCTGCCTGCGTATTTCCAGGAATTCATTCCCCGCATCCGGGCTCAGAAAGCCGATTTTCAGCGGGAAAGATCAGGCCGCGGGAAAAAAGTGCAGGTGGAATTCGTTTCCGCGAATCCGACCGGACCGCTGACGATCGGTCACGGACGGCAGGCCGTGCTCGGGGATGCCATTGCGCGTATCTTTGAGTGGCACGGCTACGACGTCACCCGCGACCTCATCGCGGCGCAGAACGACACGGTGGTGGTCTCCTGCCGCGAGGGCGCGGTGAACAACCACCTGCAGCCGGTGCTCGACCACTACGGCGTGCCCATCCAGTACCTGAGCGAGCCGCCCACCGAGTGGGTGCGCTACGAGCCGAAGGGCAAGCTGCTGGTGCTGGACCGCGTGTACGAGAAGCTGGGCATCCAGATCCCGAAGTCGCTCATCGGGCGCAGCGTCATCCAGATGCCGACCATGAAGACCCACATCTTCACCGGCACGACCGGCGCCATGACGGGCTTGGTGCTGCAATGGTCCACTAACACCTTTGACTACCCGTATCTCATCAGCGGCAAGCCGTTGTTCTCGCTGCCAGCGAACATCCCGGTGATGTTTGAGTTGACGATTCTGTTCAGCGCGGTTGCGGCGTTCGTCGGCATGTTGGCGTTGAATGGTCTGCCGCGACCTTATCATGCCTTGTTTTCGAATCGGCGATTCCGCCGGGTGACGGCGGACCGGTTCTTCATCAGTATAGAGGCGGATGATCCGCGATTCGACGTCGCGGCTGGGATACCCGATCCGGATCCGCAG
>CALMFL010000263.1 GCA_937862595.1 uncultured Fidelibacterota bacterium | reverse complement strand
GCTTCGGCGTTCTCACGGACGTATTCGTCTTCGTTCCCGTAAGTCGCCATGCTCATCCGGTACATGGAGTAGGGGGTCTTGCGGGATGTCACGATCAGGTTGCCCTTGAAGAGTTTCATCGTCACGCTGCCGGTGACCTTTTCCTGGGTTTTGTCGACAAACGCCGCCATGCTTTCACGCAGACGCGTATACCATAAGCCCTGATAGAGCATTTGGGAGTATTTCAGCGCGACAATCTCCTTGAAGGCCAGGGTTTCCCGGTCCAGGACGATGGATTCCAGGTCTTTGTGCGCCTGGATCAGCGTCCATCCGGCAGGGGCTTCATAGATTTCGCGGGATTTGATCCCGACGATGCGGTCTTCGACCATATCGGTCCGGCCGATGCCGTGTTTGCCGGCCAGGGTGTTCAGTTCTTCAATGATCTCCAGGAAGGAGAGAGCCTTTCCGTTCAGTGCGACGGGGACGCCTTTGAGGAATTCGATCGTCACAAAATCGGGGGTGTCCGGCGTGTTCTCGATACGGTTGCACATCACGTACGAATCATCGGGCGTGGCGTTGGCAAGGTCTTCCAGAGCGCCGCATTCGACGGCGATCCCCCAGATATTCTTGTCGATACTGTAGATCTTTTCTTTTGTCAGGCGAATGGGAAGCTGTTTCTTCTCGGCATATTCGATCTCGGATTCGCGGGATTTGAGTTCCCAGTAGCGCAGGGGCGCGACGATCTTCAGCTTGGGATCCAGCATCTTGACCGTGACGTCAAGGCGCACCTGGTCGTTGCCTTTGGCGGAACAGCCGTGGCCGACGGTGCTTACGCCTTCTTCATGGGCGCAGTCGACAAGATACTTGGCGATCAAGGGACGGCCGTAAGCCGTTGCAAGCAGGTACTTGTTTTCATAAATAAGATTTGCCTTGAGGCCGGGGATCAGGAAATCCCGGGCAAGTTCTTCACGGAGATCCTTGACGATGACCTTTGACGCCCCCGTCTTGATCCCCCGCTCCTGCAGGTCCTCGGGTGAGAACTCACTGCCTAAATTCGCGGAAAAACAAATGACCTCGTCGTAACCGTGCTCCTTCAGCCACGGAATGGCGCAGGTCGTGTCCAGCCCGCCGCTGTATGCCAGAACGATCTTCTTTTTTTCCATTGCTTTCTTTCCTCTTCGTTTAACGGGAGTGAATTTAAAACGAAGAAATTAAAAATCAAATCGAATAGTCGGGATTATTTAAGAATCGTAAGGCAATAATCAAAAAATGTTGAGAATAGCCGTCCGGAAGTGCGATTGTGATTAAAAAAGACTTATTAATAATAGGTTTAACCGTATTTTATTCGGTGCCGTCCGTAGAGGTAGACCGCAATACTGAAAAGCAATCCGGGATAAAAGGGTTCGATCTGCAGGGGGTAGCTGCCGCAGATCTCACCGAGAATGAACCAGGCGCCCGATAAAAGGGCCGAACCTGTCATCAGAAGGATCAGAAGCTTCGGAGCGATGGTCCTGTTAAAAAGGACCGAGAGCGAGGGCAGCAGCAGGGAGGGAATCACGAGCGTTCCGATGAGGTACCAGATCGAGATGACGGAGGGAAGCAGGACGACCAGGACCATGGCGATCAGGCCGGTAACGGCATAGCCGATCCTGACCAGTTTCCGGACGTTCATGCCGGTGTATTTTGCCAGGACATCATATCCCACGGTCTGTGCGGAAATAAAAATATAGGAATCCAGGGTGGACATCACCGTTGCCAGCAATCCGGTGATGAAGAGTCCGAACAGGCCGACGGGCAGCACGCGGAATGCCAGGAGGGGATAGGCGTAAAGCGATTGAATATCAGGAAGTAATGCCCGCGCATATAAACCGGTTATCACGGTGAGAGCGTCGAAGATCATCCAGAAGACGATGCTGATCAGGATGCCGTTGCGGGCGGTTTTCGGATTTTTCGCCGCGGCGCAGCGCTGGTGGAAACCGGGGTCGACCAGGGTCCATAGTGCTATGAAGAACCAGGAAATAATGTAGGTCGGGGAGAGTCCTCCGGTCAGGGTCAGATGGCTGCGCGGAAGGAATTCCGGCTTGAAATATTCCGAGGGCGGAAAGTGCGCGAGCAGCACGGCGAGCAGGATGATAAAACCGGTGAACATGAGCATGAACTGAAGCATGTCGGACTGGACAACGGTCGTGAATCCTTTTTTATACAAATAAACCGCGGAGACAACAAAGACCAGCAGGGCGCAGAGGAGCGGCGAAAGCCCCGTGATCAGCGAGAGGATGATCCCTGCGATCAGCAGATACGGCGCGGGGGAGGTCATCAGGAAAACAAAGATGCCGCTGATAAAGGAGGGCAGCCTTCCGTAGCGCTGTTCGATCAGTTCCGGAATGGTCGCTGCGCTGCTTTTCCGGATCCGGGAAGCGATGAAAAGCGCGTAGATCAGGGCAAAGACATAGTAGGGGAAGCCCATGACGAACCAGTTCGAAAGGCCGTGCAGGTAGGTGAACTCACCGACGCCCAGGATCCCCCCGTACCAGGTGGACACCAGCGTCATCACAAAGACCGGCAGCGTGATCCGTCTTCCCGAGAGGAGGAAATCTTCGTTTTTCACATTCTTTTTAGCGCGAAAAAAACCGATCAGGACCAGGGCGGCGAAATACAGGCCTATAATTGCAAGGTCGAGGGGATGGAAGGCGAGTTTCATGGGAGCAGATCGCTTATGTAGATCAGCAGGCCGGAGGAAAAGCTCAGATGCAGTTCCCGGGCTGTTGCACGGTTCCCGAGTCCGCGCGATCCGGGAGCGAGACGGTCGTGCTCCAGGGCAAAGCGGGCTCCGGAAAGGGTCAGGCCGCTCACTTCCTTTGCGGCAAGCAGGGAAAAGCGCTGCCCCGGTTCGCAGGGCAGGACGTAGGTCCCGGCGGTGAAAAAGCGCAGGTAGTCTTCCTTCGTGAACACTTCTATCTCAAGGTCCCCCGCATAGGCGGCAAGCGTGGCGAAATTGACCAGAAAATGATCCAGGCGTTTCCCGTCCGCACCGAAAATGCGCAGGGTGCGCATGCCTTTATCCCGGCAATGGATCAGCGCTTTTTCCAGATCATTGTTCTCCATGCCGTCAGACGCGAGGATCTGAACCCTGGCAGCCTCAGGCAGTTCGGAAATTGAATCCATGTCGCCGATCAGTAGGTCCGGCGTCAGGTCAAGTGCCAAGAGGTAGTCGTAAGCCCCGTCCGTACACAGGACAGCGGAACCCGCCGGGCAGTACCTGTCGATGAGGGCTTTCCCCGGAGGCGAACCGTTCAGGAAAAGACAGGTTTTACTGGAGTTGTCCATGTTCTTTCAATTTTTTGTTCAGTTTTCGGAGATTGACGCTGATCCGGAGCTTCCGGCGGGCTTTCCGGACTTGCGTGCGGTATTCGCGGGATAAGAAATAACGTTTCGCTTCATTGCTGATCGGGGCGACCATCATGGAAGGCCGCCAAATGATGGGACGATGGTTCAGCGCGTGCTGCAGTGCGCCGTATTCGTCCGCCCAGCTTAGCGTATAGTGGCTGTATTGGGGCAGTTTCTGGTATTTGATGATCTGCATGAACGCTTCCGCTTTCGGATCATAGAAATGGAAGGCGCGCGAGAAGAAGATGGCGGTGTGCAGGTAATTGGGCGAATTGATCAGGCCGTGGGTGTTGGCTTTCTTCGCCAGATGCATGAGGATCTGCAGCATGTGCAGACCGATTCCCAGTCCCGGAGCATGCTGCCCGGGAAGCGGCGGTTTGTCCCTGCGAAACGGTTTATAGGGATTCTGCATCATCAGCCATTCGATGTGCAGGAATTCCAGGTTCAGGGAGCGTTTTTTATCCAGCGGCATTTTCAGGGTCTTTCGCTGCATGACCAGTTCGATGAGCTTGTGTTTTTTTCCGTTCTTTTCCGATAACATCATAAAACGGTGCACGTAGGGGTCATCCATGTTGATATGCCAGGAAATGTTGGGAATGCCCTTTTTTTCAAAGAATTCCCGGACATGGTAGCGCTCGAACATCGCTTCAATGACGGCGGGCGAATAACAGCCGAGGAACAGGTGCATTTTATGATCAAAGACCCCGTCGTTCACGATATCGCTTTCTTTCAGGGAAAAGTCGCGTCCTGTCTGGAACTGGTTCGTAGACATGCGCCTAAAGGCAAGGTCGTATTTTTTCTGGTAGCGGTGTGCCATCATCGCCTTTTTATATTATGGACGCGAAAACAGGGTGATTCCCTGCGCGTCGGTAACGGTTCGTTTCACAAGGTCCTTAGGCCGGTAAACGCCCGCAGGGAAAACCGTGATCTTGTTGCAGGCGGTACGGCCTTTGAACTCGTTTGGATCGCGTTTGCTGGGGGCTTCGACCAGGATCTCAACGTCCTTTCCGATCAGGTTCCGGTAGTTCTCCAGGGTGTGTTTCTTCTGAAGCCGGATCAGTTCGGTCAGGCGTGCGGCTTTTTCGTTTTCGCTGACATTGTCTTCCATGTCCCAAGCTTTTGTGTAGGGGCGGGGGGAATATTTGAAGGTGAAGGCCGAATCGTATTTCACCGAATTCATGACGCGCAGGGTTTCGCGGAAGTCCGCATCCGTTTCACCGGGAAAGCCGACGATGATATCCGTCGTGATCCCCATGTCGGGGACGTATTTCCGGATCATGTCCGTCAGCTTGAGGTAATGCGACTGGGTATAGGTGCGGTTCATAGCCTTGAGGACGGCGTCCGAACCGGCCTGCAGGGGGAGGTGGATATGGTTCGCGATCAGCGGCTTGTAGCCGGCATGGACTTTCATCAGGGTTTCATCCACATCCTGGGGGTGGGGCGAAGTGTAACGGATGCGCTTGATCCCCTTTACGGCCGTAAGCGCTTCAAGCAGTGCGGGGAAGCGCTTCCCGTCATGATCATAGGAATTGACGTTTTGTCCGAGCAGGGTGATCTCGACAAAACCCTTGTCGACGGAACGTTGCGCTTCATCGACGATGCCGGCGATGCTCCGGCTGCGCTCGCGGCCCCGGGTATAGGGGACGATGCAGTAGGAACAGAATTTATTACAGCCCCGCATGATGGAGATCCAGGCGTTGATCCCTTCTTTCCGGGCGGGGAAAAGTCCGTCGTAAACTTCAAATTTCGAGAGTCTGGTATCGATCGTTTGCGTCTGGTCCGAATCAAGATGCCGGAGGATATTCCGGTAGGAGTCCGGTCCGAGTATCAGGTTGACATAGGGTTTGCTTTCCAGCAGGTCCTTTTTCATGTTCTGGGCCATGCAGCCGACGACCCCGAGCTTCAGGGCGGGATTTTTGTCCTTGAAATGCTTGAGTTCACCGAGGCGCGAATGGATCTTCTGTTCGGCATGGTCGCGCACGCTGCAGGTGTTCAGCAGGATCACGTCGGCGTTTTCAGGGGAATCGCTTAAGATATAATCATGTTCAAGGAGTATCCCGGCCAGGATCTCGCTGTCGTACTCATTCATCTGACAGCCGTAGGTCTCAATGTAAAAGCGTTTGTTCATGAGCTGAATATACGCGAAATATGCCCAAAGATAAAAGCAAAAAGGAAAAAGTGATGCTTCATGCCCGCACGGAGCAAGGGACTGCCGTTAAAGAGCCCGTAAGGCCGCGGAAAGATCCGCCGCCGGATCTATCCGCCCGCCGTCAGAGAGTCATTTCAGCAGGATGAGCGGGTCGGTTTCCCTAAAGCCTTCCGTACTGCAGCAGAGAAGGTAATGCCCCGAGGCAAGCGCCGAACAATCCAGCGGATAAGTGTAGATCCCGGGCGAGAGAATCCCCGTAAATACCTGCCGGACACGTGTGCCGTCAAGCCGAAGAAGGTCGATGCTGAAGACGGCGGCCGTGTGCACTTCAAGCTCTACTGAGCTTAGGGGGTTGAAAGGATTGGGGTAGGGCGCCCTGAGTGTGAATACGGGTTCCTTCAGGCTGAGGAGCGGCTTATAATCAATGCGGAGCGAGTCAAGGCGACTTTC
>CALMFL010000262.1 GCA_937862595.1 uncultured Fidelibacterota bacterium | reverse complement strand
ATGCTGGGTCCAGCACGGTTCCGGCAGGATAAAGCTTGCAAGCGGAACGTATCCCGCTTTCTGCATCTGCGCGACCTTGTTCGCGATCGTGTCGATCTCCGGGTAGGCGTCCCGCCAGAACGCGTCGATCTCGGCGGGCCGTTCTTCCGTGAACCAGGAGGCCTCCGTGACCGAGAGGTACCCGCCGGGTTTTAAGAACCGGCGCCATTCCTTCAGGCCGCGTTCAAAGCCGATATTGTAGATAGCGCCCTCCGACCAGATCAGGTCCAGCTCCCCGTCCCGGAAAGGCAGGTCCTTCATGTCGCCGACACGGCCTTTCACCCTGTCCTGAAGCCCCGCCCTTTTGGCGTTGGCGTTGAAGATATCGATAAAATCGGGGAAGAGGTCGATCCCGGTGATCCGCCCCGGGACATGCCGGGCCATGACGAGGGTCTGCCCGCCGGTCCCGCAGCCGATATCGGCAATGCGCGAGGCGTCCTTTAATGGCCCGATGAAACTCAGGGCCTTCAGCGTCGCCTCCGGACTGCCCGGCCCCTGCCGTTCCAGACGTGAATAATAGTCGCAGATCAGCGTGAAATCAAAATCGTGGATCGAGGCGGTGTCGTTGCTCATGGTCTTCCCTTTTTCTGAACCCTTTATTCTTGAAAGAAAGGTTTATTGAATGAATCATTTGGTTTTAAGTAGAGACACTTGTTCTTATAATCAAAGATCAGGTTGAACCTGTTCAGCGCTCCGCAGCCGATGACGGCATCGGCATCTTTTTGTTTCGACCTTATCTCTGCCGGCGCAACGGATACTCTTACATCCTTAAGCTGATAAGCGCCGAGGATCAGCCCGGAAATTTTTCCGGTACCGCCGTAAATGTCGCCGCTCAGCCCTGTGCCAAGGTACTTGTTTTCCGTTGTTTCGGGTAAGGCGAATTTCATTGTGTGCCGTTCAAGCAAAACCATAGGATCTCTGTCGGCAAGGTCGATGTAAGCCGAAATGTTAACGGGTTCCTCATGATCGATGACGACAGAGACGTCGATCCAGGGGATCATTCGGCTGTCCTTGAAATAGACAGGTATCCTGATAAAGCGGGGATCCGGTTTGAATGTATCACCATCATGTAAAACCAGAATATTCTTGTCGTAATCTATTTCAACCGTATAATGCCCGAAAAGCGAATAGCCGATAATGCCGTTTGAGGGAAATCCTTTATAGATATCGCTGAGCAGAACAATGATCCGTTGGTTAACGAGCTCATGATTTCCAAGGAATAAACTCGCAGAGTCGATCATCAGGGCATTTTGATTTTTACCGCTTCCCGCTCCGCCAAGGGATACCGAATCCGCCCCGCTAAGCACAAGCGAATCGCGGTAAGCGGGATTATACAGGATGATGCCGTCAAAATCAAAACCCGTATCGAGCAGGATGTCGGGTACGGTTTTATTTCCGACGCGAACGCTTACGAATGTCTTGTCCCTGAGATTTTTGATCGGAACGGATTCGTGGTCCTGACGATAAAGCGCTTGTTTGCAGCAAGCCGTGAGGACCGCCGTTGCAAAGGCGAAGAGTACGAACGTTCTCATATTGCATTTTCGTTGCATTCGTTTCGTGAAGCCCTCCTTAGGCTTGGCGTCAACGGTTTGAGGCGATGCGAAGCGCCCGTGTTGCGCTAAAACTCAGGGCCTTCGGGATCGCTTCCGGACTGCCCGGCCCTTGCCGTTCCAGACGTGAATCATAGTCGCAGATCAGCGCGAAATCAAAATCGTGGATCGAGGCGGTTTCTTTGATCATGGTCTTGCCCTTTTGCGGGAGGCGTATTTCGTTATTAAACGATAGGGTGCTTTTGTTTGGCCGGTATGAACCCTATTTCAAAACTTCAGAAAAACAACATGCGTTCAGGATCATTTGCTAAAAAATAATTACGATACGTAAATTTTTATAAATAATGCTCAACCCTGGCATTAACAAGGATTTTTTTCCCGTTTCTGTCAATGATTATTTGCCGGATCGCTCCGGTTTTCCCTCTCAGCTTATCAACAACAGTTCCCATGGTCGCACCCTTGACCGCGAAACCGTCAATGCTCACAATGATATCTCCGGGCTCGAGCCCCTGTACCGGGAGTGTTCCTTTAGCAATAACAAGCCCCAGGACCTGATAAGTCAGATCGGGCAATTGCCTGACAGAGATACCCACCATATCCATTTCGGGTTGTGATCTATGCTTGCCTTTCTCGAAGTAAACGCAATGATTGGCATAGTCAATTTCAACGCGATAAGCTTTCAGGGCATTTGCGCCAAGAAAACCGTCAACGGGACGGGATGTTTTTGACGAGTACCATTCCCCCAGCGTTTGTCCGGAGTGCGAAAAATCAGGGACACCTGCAATACCGGTGTTTTTCAGTGTGATATTTCCCCATTGAATTTTTGGAATTCGCACAAGAGAAAACGACTGTTCGTTGAATGGCCACCAGCCCCACATGTTTGAATAACCGAGCGTTCCGGTCACATTCGACCATTCGGGATGCAAGGTTAATAATTCGGCAAGTTTTGCTTCGGAAATATAACTGTACGAAGCGCCCATATCTAAGGCAAAACTGTAACTGTTTCCTTCGATCGATGCATCCAGCTGGACAATACCCGTTTGGGGATGGATGCTTGCGGGAGAGGCGTTCCCTCTTGGTTTAATTTTGCCCGGATCGGCGATCGTCAGCCTCCGGCGGGGGTAATCGAAGACAATATGATATTTTTTTAACAGGGAAGGGGGCAGGTTCCCGTCGCTTTGCATGGTCGTGAACAACCAGTAGGGCTGAAACTTAACATGTATGCTTTCTCCTCCCGGATCAAGGTCTTTCCCGCCGATACGAATGCCAAAAAGGCCTTGAATATCAAGATCGGCGCTTTGAAAGGCGGGGTCTTCCGCCGCTGAAAGGTCAATTCCCAGATCCCGGGCCAGCGCCCCGCTGATAAAAAATTCCGTACTTCCCGAATCAACCCAAAGACGGGCTTTATGCCAGCTTCCGTCCCTGCCCTGCAGTTCTGCCTCAACCAGCATCCGGTTGTGGTCCAAAATGAAAGGGACGGTAATTGATTTGCCCGATTTATCCTGAGAACAGGCAACAGGAATTAAAAAACAAACAGTGATGATGATAATTAGTATTTTTTTCATTTTTTTACCCGCACCTTTTGTCCTTGAGTTTTCGCGCGAGACGGTTACGTTTTGCGGTATGAGACATTTGGGAGAGTGGGCTTCGTTCTTATCGGACGTTTCAGAAAGTTGATGCGTTGCACGATGACCGAACAACCGCTTTACCCCAAATTAATATGATCGAATGTTAGCGGGAGTAAAATTTTATGGTTTTTATCATTGTGATTCTTGTCAATAAGATGGTTGCCAAGATTAATAATACTCCTCCAACTAATACAATTCCCCACATCATTAAATTTGTAACTTCGAATTTTAGCCCTAATACGTTTTCAATCATGCCTGCCGCTCCAAAATCCACTAATGCCAGAAATCCAGAGGAAACACATACTAACGTCATTATCAAACCTGAAAACATCGAGACTTGACTTATTAGTTTAGGATAACATTCTGATTTTACTTTATTAAAACAGATCCTATTACCAAAATAATATCCTGCTAACAAACCTAAGAACATATTAAAAACCGGAAGTCCCATAAAAAACCCATAAACAAAGACATTGTATACTAAATATATCAAAGCGATTATCCAAATCGGCAAATGATATCTTTGTCTGATCCAACCTTTTAAAAATTTTACGTCAATCAATATACCTGTTAATAATCCAATTGCTAAATAAATAAGAGGTCTACTTTCCGACTTATCAAAAAGCATCCATATGGTTACTGATAATAGTCCTAACGATAAAGGAAACAAACTTCCGAAAATCAAAGCAATAATCCATTTTTCTAAATTCTTCATGACAGGCTGTTTTCGTTCGTTTTTATGCCGCTTAGTGTGTCAATATGCTTAATGACATTATTTTCTAAATCTCTCTGGCAGAGGTGTATAGTTGACAATAATTCAGAAATAGGAACACCCTCAGGGATCAAGCATTCCGTCGGTCGGATTATGTAAGACGGAAAGATCCGCATTGGGATCGTGAGGTTCATCAAAATCATTAAATCAGGAAGAATTTGTCCTGCCACGGCTTCGCCTCAACGAGTCCCACTGCGGACCGCCGGGAAGCTGTCGGAGGAAAGGCTTTCTTTTGCACATAGCTTTTAAGATTGAAAAATGTAAAGAAAGAGCGTGAGATTTGAAAGGACTATTTAAGACGTGAGACGCCTGCCAGCCGCTGTGCCATGCCGTAGCTTGAGCGGAGGCTGGAGAAGCGCTCCGTAGCCCCATGGGGGCGTAGGAGGGGCGCAGGCTGGTGAGACGTGAGACGTGAGACGTGAGATGGAAGACGGCAGGTGCGAAGAACCCTGCGCTCTGTTATTTTACCATAGTCCGCAGGTGCTCCGCCCACAGGGCATAGCCTGCCCGGTTGGGGTGAAGTCCATCCCGGAACAGGCCGGGGTTGGCGTGGTCCGAATCGGCGGCCTTAAAAAGGGGATAGATGTTCACGTAGGTCATGCCGTGCCGTGTCGCCAGTTTCTCAATATACGCGTTCAGGTTTTTGATCGTCTCCGGCGGACAGTTTTTCCAGCGGGGGGATGTGGGAAGAACGGAATGCAGGTAGACGTCATAGTCGTAGTCTGCGGCGATCCGTTTGACCAGGGTGCGGTATAAGTATTTGATCTCTTTTTCGCTGCGGCCGGCTCCGATGTCGTTGATCCCGATCAGAACGAAGAGCCTTGCGTGCTCCGCCTTTCCGAGACACACCTCCATTCGTTCGGTCAGGCCGTCAATATGGTCGGAGACGATCCCCCGGTTCACCGTTTGCCATTCGGGGAAAAAGGCTTCCAGGTCGAAGCCTTCCGTGATGGAATTGCCGAAAAAGATGGCGGAGCCTTCCCGTATGCTGTCCTGTTCATGGATGAACAGGACCATGCGCTCATGCCAGTGCGCGTAATCGTTCAAGGGTTTGATATCCTGTTGGCAGGAAGAAAACAAAAGCGCGATCATAAGCGGAAAGGCGAAGAACTTTAATCTGATCATATCATTCCCCTAAACGACAAGGCGTGACAGGGCCGCCATGCAGGCCGTTTCCGTCCGCAGACGGCGGTTGGCGAGAAGCACGGGTTTGGCGCCATGCGCGATCGCCAGACCGGCCTCTTCCGGCGAAAAACCGCCTTCCGGTCCGATCAGCACGAGATACTCCGCGTTCTCTCTTCCGGGATCCAAATCAGGGTAGTCTTCCTGGTTGTCGCAGAGGTAGACGGTCCCGGTCCTTTTGGACGAAAAAAGATCTTTATAAGGAAGCGGATCGTGCAGGCGGGGGAGATAGGAGCGCCCGCTCTGTTTCATGGCCGCCATCAGGATCTTTTCGCAGCGCTCGCGCTTGATGCCCGGCACAATTGTATAGCGGGTAATCAGGGGGCAAATCTCGTGAACGCCGAGTTCCACGGCCTTTTCCAGCAGGATCTCCCAGTGCGCGGGCTTGATGATGCCCACGGCCAGAGACACCTTGTTCCGGGGTTCGCCGAAGCCCTGATGCCGTTCCAGTATCTTACAGTGAGTGGATTCTTTGCCGATGTCCGTGATCTCGGCATGATAGGCCGTGCCCTTCCCGTCCGCGATCCAGATCCGGTCCCCGGTGTTTTTCCGCATGACCCGGGAAAGGTGCAGATGCTCTCCGCCCTCAATGAGGATCAGCTCATCCCTGATGCCCTGAGAAAAAAAGAATTGTTCGTGCGCCATTAGAAGTATTTTCCGTAATTCAGGATCAGCGCGGCCCCGTTCCAGGCGCCTTTCAGGAATTCTTCATCGACGGCGCGGTTGAAACGGTTCATCTCATATCCGACGGCGACCGAAAGGGAGGACCCTTTCTCCATCATGAAGTCGATCCCGAAATGAAAATGGGTGTAGAACCCGAGATAAAAGAGGGCGTCCTCGTAGCGGGAGATCGTCGCCCAGGGGTCGTTGTCGGTGTCGATGGCCAGGACCGGTCCCGCCTGAAGGGAGACATAGGGGGCAAAGGTGTTGGCCAGCTGGCCGGTAAAGAAATGCTGTTTCACGAAAAGGCCGGCCTTGACGAAATCAAGGTGGATCGTGTTCAGCTTATAGGTGTATCCCGTGTAGGGATCCGTCAGGGTGTATTCTTTTCCGCTGGAGACGAAGGTCCAGTTCGCCTGCAACCCGGCGTGAAGGTTGTTCAGAAGCCGCCACTGCAGGATGCCGCCGAGCGCGGACCCGTAATCGGTCATGCGAAGGTCCACGCCGCTGATGCGGCGGACCTGGCCCATCGAGGTATAGGATGCCGCGGACAGGCAGTGCAGCGTCAGGAAAAGGATGAGGGTAAAACGTTTCATAGGCTTGCTCCCGTCACCTGCTCATAGATGTATTTCATGCCGAACAGGGTCAGGGCCTTGTCGACATGCTGAATGTAACGCGAATGGGGCGCAATGATCCCGGCCAGGCCGCCCGTGGCGATGATCGTGACGCCGGGCGCTTTCCATTCGTCGCATATACGCTGTATTAACCCGTCGATCTGGTCAACGGTTCCCCACATTAAGCCGGATTGAAGACTTTCGCGGGTCTGGGTGCCGATGACCTTTTGGGGAAAATCAAAACGGACCTTCGGAAGGCGCGCGGCGCGTTTGAACAGGTCGCGCCCGGCGGTCTCGAGGCCCGGCATGATCACGCCGCCCAGGTATTCGCGCTGATCGCTGACGACGTCAAAGGTCGTCGCGGTTCCCATGTCCACAACGATCAGGGGCGCCTTAAAACGTTCCAGTGCTCCGACGGCGTTACAGATCCGGTCCGCGCCGACTTCGGAAGGGTCGTCGTAGCGGATCGTCAGGTCAAGGGGAAGCGTGTGGTCCACGATGACGGGTTCGCGCTGAATGAACTGTCTGACAAGCTGGGTGAAGGGTCCGGTCAGCCGGGGGACCACCGAGGAGATCACGGCGCCGGGAATGTCCGCCGGAAGGATGCCCGCATTCACGGCAAGCGTTTCCATGGAGCTGAGGTATTCCGAGATATCAAGCAGCGGACCGCTGGGAATGCGGACCTCGCTCAGGAGGCTGTCCCCGCGAAGCAGGGCGGCGACCACGTGGGTGTTGCCGATATCGATGCAGAGCAGAGCGTGCATTATGGCTCCAGTTTGGCGGTCAGGATGTCCCGGCTCAGGGACTGATCGGCCTGTCCTTTCGTTGCCCGCATGACGAGCCCGATAAAAAAGGCGAGCAGCTTGGTTTCACCGTTCCGGTAGCGCAGCGCCTCGGCTGCGTTCTCCCGGATGATCGACTCGATCAGGGCTTCCAGCTCCCCGGAATCGGAGATCTGTTTCAGTCCTTTTTCCGCGATGACGGCGGCGGCGGATTTTCCGCTCGCGGCCATGTCGTCCAGAACGGCCTTGGCGGTCTGCGGGGTGATCTCACGTTTATCCAGAATGAGCAGCAGTCCGGCAAGTTCCGCGGGAGGGACGGGAGACGCGTTCAGGCTTTTTCCCGTCTCGGAGGCGATCCGCAGGATCTCGTTTCGGACCCAGTTGTTGACCTGTTTGGGGTCGTGACAGCGTTCCAGAACGGCTTCAAAATAGTCCGCGATCTCCTTTTCGGAGGTCAAAACGGCGGCATCCTCCTCATTGAGCCCCAGGTCCCGGATGAAGCGCCGTTTGCGCGCCTCGGGAAGTTCGGGCAGGGCCGCCCGCAGGGTTTCGATCCAGGCGTCGTCCACGAACACCGGCGAAAGGTCGGGTTCGGGAAAATAGCGGTAATCGTGGGAATCCTCTTTCGAGCGCATGATCTTCGTACTGCCGCTCTGATCGTCCCACAGGAGCGTTTGCTGTACGATCGTTCCGCCGGATTCCAGCACCCGGCGCTGGCGTTCGGCTTCATAGATCAGGGCGCGCTCCACATTCCGGAACGAGTTCATGTTCTTAAGTTCGGTCCGGGTGCCGAAGGCTTTTCGCCCTTTGGGCTTGATGGAAATATTTGCGTCGCAGCGCATGGAGCCTTCTTCCATGTTGCAGTCCGAGATCCCGGTATAGCGCACGATCTGTTTCAGGGTCGTCAGGTAGGCATAGGCTTCCTGAGGCGAGGCGATGTCCGGCTCGCTCACGACCTCGAGCAGGGGCGTGCCGCAGCGGTTCAGGTCGATCAGGGTGCCCGTTTCGCCGTGCATGGATTTTCCGGCATCCTCTTCCATGTGGATGCGCGTCAGTCCGATGCGCTTTTTGACGCCGCCGGTCTCAATATCCACGTAACCGTCATAGCAGATCGGGTCGTCGTACTGCGAGATCTGGTATCCCTTGGGAAGGTCGGGGTAAAAATAATTTTTCCGGGCAAATTTGCTGAAAGGACGGATACGGCATTGCGTGGCCAGTCCGAGCATGACGGCGCTGTTGACCATTTCACGGTTGAGGACCGGCAGAGAACCCGGATAGCCGAGGCAGACCGGACATACGTGGGTATTGGGCGCATCCCCGTAGCTGACCCGGCATGAGCAGAACGCTTTTGTTTCCGTGTTCAACTGTACGTGTACTTCAAGACCGATGACGATATCCCAATCCATGCTTTCTCCTGATTCCCGGAATCAAATTTAAGGCCTTTCCCGTCAAATACCAAACAGAACTTCGGTTTAGAAACGCCGCCGCAGAAGAATAAAAAGTGAAAAACGGCATGGTGCTTTCGCAGATAAAACCGTATATTATGCCATGAAAATAAAACGCGTACACCTCCTGACCCCGATCCTTGTTTTCCTCCTGCTCCTCATCTCCTGTGCGGGCGTTGAGGACCCGGAAAATCTCCTTATCGGGACCTGGAAGCACATGAACTACCAGACCGGCGACTGGGAAAAGATCACTTTCAACGAAGACAAGACCTACCGTCTGGAAAATTATGACGGCGCCACCTATCAGACCTCGGTCCTTGCGGGAAACTATACCTTCGACGAGGAAAGGTTCGTGATCAAGCAGCGGTTCTCGTATGACATCGCGTATTACTACACGATCTCGGGGGATAACCTGTATTTCGGCGGCCTGATCTATGTCCGGCAATAGGCGCGGCGGGAGATACGGCCTCCTTTCTTCCCTGCATAAAAATGAATGGCGAAACTTGTAAAAAATTTGTAAATTAACAACCGGGGTTGTTTTTTATCCTATGAGATCAGAGATCATTAATCCGGAAATCGGGGATGTGGAAGAAGAGCTTGATTATTCGCTCCGGCCGCGGACCCTGGATGAATTTATCGGTCAAAAGAAACTGGTCGATACGCTGAAGATCTATATCGAGGCGGCCAGGAACCGGAAAGAGCCGCTGGACCATGTGCTGCTGTTCGGACCTCCCGGATTGGGGAAGACCACCCTGGCGAACATCATCGCCGCGGAGCTCGGCGCCACGATCAGGACCTCGTCCGGTCCCGTCCTCGAACGGGCCGGTGACCTGGCGGGCGTGCTGACCAACCTGGAACGGGGCGACGTGCTCTTTATTGACGAAGTGCACCGCATCAACCGGGTGGTCGAAGAGTACCTTTACTCCGCGATGGAAGATTTCCGCATTGACATCATGATCGACAAGGGACCCAGCGCCCGCAGCATCCAGCTGAACCTGGAAGGCTTCACCCTGGTCGGCGCCACGACGCGCGCCGGCATGCTTACGTCGCCTATCCGGGACCGTTTCGGGATCATCATGCGCATGGAGTTCTACACGCATCAGGACCTGATCAAGATCGTGATGCGCTCGGCGGATATCCTTAATATCCGGATCACCCATGACGGGGCTGTCGAACTGGGGAGGCGCTCGCGCGGCACGCCGCGGATCGCCAACCGGATACTCCGGCGCTGCCGCGATTACGCGGAGGTCAAGGGGGACGGGGTCATCACCAAAGAGATCGCGGAGCAGGCGCTTCGCATGCTGGAAGTCGACGAGATCGGACTTGACCATATGGACCGGCGCATTCTCTTCACGCTGGTCAACCACTTCAACGGAGGACCGGTCGGCCTGCAGAACCTGGCCGTCGCCATCGGTGAAGAAGCGGATACGATCGAAGAAGTATACGAGCCCTTTTTGATCCAGGAGGGGTTCCTTCAGCGTACGGCACGGGGACGTGTCGCGCTTGACAGGACCTATCAGCATCTGCAGCTCAGCAAACGCAAATCCAATTCCCAGGGGAGTTTGTTCTATGACGAAATTTGAGATCTTCAATACTCAGCCGAAAGCGTTCCGTTTGTCCGATTTTGATTTTGAACTGCCAGAAGAACGCATCGCGCAATATCCCAGCGATCAGCGCGGCGAGGACCGTCTGATGGTGGTCGACCGGAAAAAGGGCACCTTCAGCCATCATATGTTCAAGGATGTCGTGAACTTTTTGAAACCCAGCGACTGCCTGGTATACAACAATACCAAGGTCTTTCCCGCGCGGCTGTTCGCCTCAAAGGACAAGACCGACTCCGAAGTCGAAGTGTTCCTGCTCCGTTCCCTGGAAGATCAGATCTGGGAAGTGCTCGTCAAGCCGGCAAGGAAAGTGCGCATCGGCAACAAGCTCCGTTTTACGGACAAGATCTATGCGGATGTGATCGACAACACCATTTCCGGCGGCCGGGTCATCCGCCATAACTGCAGCAAAGCCACCTTCATGAAATATGTCATGGCCAGCGGCAAATCGCCCCTGCCGCCCTATATCAAGCGCGAAAGCGAAGACATGGACAAAGTGCGTTATCAGACGGTCTTTGCCAAAGAGCTGGGCGCGGTCGCCGCGCCGACGGCCGGGCTTCACTTTACGCAGGACCTGATGGAAAAGATCGAGAAAAAGGGCATCAAGGCGGATGCGATCACCCTGCACATCGGACTGGGGACCTTCCGCCCGGTCCAGGTCGAGGATCTGCGCCGCCATCAGATGGATTCGGAATTTTTCAAGATACCCAAGAAGACCGCGGGCGACATCAATGCGACCAAGCAAAGCGGGGGCCGCATCGTTGCCGTCGGCACATCCACGGTCCGCGCGCTTGAGTCTTCCCTGATCTCCGGCAAAGACGTGAATCCCAAGAACACCTGGACCGACAAATTCATCTATCCGCCCTACGATTTTCAGGTCGTGGATGCGCTCGTCACCAATTTTCATCAGCCGAAATCGACCCTGATCATGATGATCTGCGCCCTGGGCGGCCATGACCTCATCATGGAGGCCTACGCCGAAGCCGTGAAGGAGAAATACAATTTCTTCTCCTACGGCGATGCGATGATGATCATCTGACCGTGAGCCGAAGATCCGGTTCAAAACATAAAGGGAACGGTTTCTGCCGTTCCTTTTTTTACCTTTCGGTTTTCCTCGCTGACCCGGCATGTTCGTCTTTGCGGCCGAAACGCAAAACTTTGCAAAAAATCAATAATTAACGTATAATAGCACATGTCACAGTCACTACCTCATCTGGCCGTCATCATTCCGGCCGCGGGAAGCGGGTCCCGGATGGCGCACAGCGTGCCGAAACCCCTGATACGGCTTCAGGGAATGAGCATTCTGGAGCGCACGATCCGGAAGTTCTTTTTCCCCGGGATCGCCGAAATGATCATCCCCGTTTCCGACGCCGTTCGCGATGAGGCCGAAACCCTCTGCCGGCATCTGGATGCGCCCTTCCCGGTCCGCGTGATCGAAGGCGGCGCGCAGCGTCAGGATTCCGTGTGGAACGCCCTGCAGGTCCTGGACGCGCAAAGCGGGATCATCGTGATCCACGATGCCGCCCGGCCTTTTTTTGATCCTGCCTTGATCGCTCAAGCGCTGCCCCTGCTGGACCGGCATGCCGGCGTGATCGCCGCCCTGCCCGCGGTGCATACCATGAAGGAAGTCGAGAAAGGGATCGTGCGGCGGACCCCCGACCGTTCGACCCTCTGGCAGGTCAATACCCCCCAGCTGTTCCGCCGCGAGCCCCTGCTGCGCGCGTACCGGGAAGCGATCGCCGCCGGGTTTTACGGGACCGACGACGCCATGCTTCTGGAGCGCATCGGCGAAACGGTGGCCGTGATTCAGGATTCTCCCTTCAATATCAAGATCACCACGCCCGCGGACCTGCTGACCGCGGAGCGGATATTAAACCCATAGGACGAGGAAAATTATGTACCGTATCGGACAAGGATATGACGTACACAAACTGGTGGAAAAACGCAGGCTGATCCTCGGCGGTGTGGAGATCCCGCACAAAAAAGGACTTGCCGGGCACAGCGACGCCGATGTGCTGACGCACGCCGTCATGGACGCCCTGCTGGGCGCCGCAGGGATGGGCGATATCGGCCGCCATTTTCCGGACAGCGATCCCGCCTATAAAGGCGCGGACAGCATCGTGCTGCTTCAGCATGTGCGGGCGCTGATCGCGCGGGAGGGTTACGACGTCATCAACATCGATGCCACGCTGATCCTTCAGGAACCGAAGGTCGCCCCGTATATTGACGCCATGCGGGAACGGATCGCCTCGGCGGTCCGCACAGCGGTATCCCGCGTTTCCGTCAAGGCGACCACCGAGGAAGGCCTTGGCTTTACCGGCCGCGGGGAAGGCGTCGCGGCCATGGCGGTCGCGATGTTATCCCGGACGGTGTAATGGAATTCTTTCACTCGCTTCTCGATCTCTTTTCCCATCTTCAGCCGGTGCATTACCTTCTGCTTGTCTTTGCCGCCTATATCGTTGAAAATATTTTTCCGCCCCTCCCGGGGGACACCATGCTGGTTTTCACGGCCTACGTCTTCGGGCTCAACCACGACCGCGGGGATTTTGTCTGGCTGTACGGGGCAAGCGTTGCCGGGGCGATCGTCGGATTTATGCTGATGGTCTCGCTCGGGCGCTATCTGGGAAGGCAGTTCTTTTTGGAAAAGAATTACAAATACGCTTCCGGGGATTTTCTGTGCAGGGTCGAACGGTATTTCGACCGCTACGGCAAGGGCGTGATCCTCTGGAACCGGCTCTTCTTCGGACTGCGGCCCGTTATCGGACTGGTCAGCGGCATGTCCGGCCTGCGCTGGTACAGGATCCTCGGACTGGTCAGCATTTCCGCGGTCCTTTTCAATGCCGCCTTCATCCTGCTGGGGTACGTGCTGGGAGAGAACTGGTCGCTGATCGAATCGATACTGGAAAAATACACCGTCATCACGGTTTCCGCCGCCCTTCTGCTGATCGTCCTCTTTATCCGGAAATGGGTCCGGCGGAAAAAGAAGACGCCGCCGTCCTGATTTCATTCAAATATCACATGGATAATTCCCGTCCGGAACGTAAATTAGACCGATAGAAACATCGCCCAAGGAGTTAAGATGACCGTTGTCACACGTTTTGCCCCCAGTCCGACCGGATTTGTTCATGTCGGCAGCCACCGGACGGCCCTCTATAACTATATTTTCGCCCGCCAGCAGGGCGGCAGGTTCATCCTGCGCATCGAAGATACCGACCAGAACCGCTATGTTGAGGGCGCGGTGGAAAATCTCCTGTCCTCCCTGTCGCGTCTGGGCGTAAGCTATGACGCCGGTCCCGGGAAAGAGGACGCATTCGGGCCCTATTTCCAGAGCGAACGGCTTTCCCTCTACCGGAAGGAAGTCGAAACATTGCTGGCGTCCGGCCATGCCTACCGCTGCTTCTGCAGTGCGGAAAGGCTGGAAGCCGTCCGGAACGAACAGCTGGAAAAACAGGTCCCGACCGGATATGACGGCGCCTGCCGCGGCCTGACCCGGGAAGAATCCGACCGGCGCGCCCGGGACGAAGCCTTTGTCATCCGCCTGAAGGTGCCCCGCGAAGGGATGTGCGCCTTCCACGATATCGTCCGGGGCGATGTGGAGATCGCCTGGTCCCAGATCGACGATCAGGTGCTGATGAAGTCCGACGGATTCCCGACCTACCATCTGGCGAACGTGGTGGACGACCATTACATGGAGGTGACGCATATTATCCGAGGGGAAGAGTGGCTGCCCTCCGTTCCGAAACATCTTTTTCTTTACGAGAGCTTCGGCTGGAAAGCGCCGCAGATGGCGCATCTGCCCCTGCTGCTGAACCCGGACCGCTCAAAATTATCCAAACGCCAGGGAGATGTCGCGGTGGAGGATTATCTGAAAAAAGGATATCTGCCCGACGCACTGAACAATTTCCTTGCCCTGATGGGATGGAATCCCGGCGGAAAAAATGAGATCTATACCCTGGACGAACTGATCGCCGCATTCGACATCAACAAGATCACCAAATCCGGCGCTGT
>CALMFL010000261.1 GCA_937862595.1 uncultured Fidelibacterota bacterium | reverse complement strand
CGCCGGGCAGATACTGATAGGTCAGATTGTAAAAGTCCGGATAAGCCTGGCTGATCGGATGTTCCAGGACGAACGCGTCCTTCTGAGGATTGAAATAGTCCGCCCTGAGCCCGATGGTCGCGATCATGCCCTTGAATTCCAGCTTGTCCTGGACGTAGAGGCCGCCTTCGATCGGGTTCGCCGTGTAATACTGCCAACTGTCGGGAACGCCGGTGACGTACATCTGGCTCGACTGGTACCAGGTCCCCGCGTAAACGAAGAGTTTTGTATAGTTGAAGTTGAATCCCGCCTCGAACTGGTTGAACTGTCCCAGCTGGGCGGTATAGCTGCCTTTCAGCGCCGTCGTCAGGGTGTAGGACGAATCCACGGCCTGCAGGCCGCCGTAGATATAGAAGAGGTCGGTCAGGTCCTTCCCGTAATTGGTCGAGCCGTTGGGCGTCCCGATCAGGGGGTAGTTCAGGACCTGGAAGGTATCCAGCAGGGTGTAGGATGACGCCAGAGTGGGGTCGGCCGACATCGGCTGGATGTTGTTGTCCTGATAGTTCACCTGCGCTTCCAGGGTAAAATAGGAGCTTGGCGTCAGGGTCTGATTCCATTTTATGCCGCCCATGAACCACACCTGGTCAAGTTTCTGCAGGAAGCTTTTATTGTACATTTGAGCATAATTTGAAAGAATGGACGCCTGCTGACGCACCGCCTGCTCGGAATTGCTCAGATATCCGAAACGGCTGGAATAATCCTGCAGTCCTCCCCCGGCCGTGCTCGCCCGGCTGGTCGTGTTCGTGGACATGTTCGCGTACATCCCGCTGAGGCTGACCTTGCTGCGTTCGCTCGGATGCAAAGTGATCTTCAGATGCGTGTTCCAGTCGAGATAATTGTCTCTCGGCCCGATGGGAAAGGCGAATTCCGAACGTTCGACCTTGCCCGCCAGCATGAAGGTGGCGTTCCGGGTAAAGGGCAGCGGACCGGTCAGGGTGCCTTCAAAATAGATGTCGGGATGGGACGCCACTTCATAGGCCGGATGCTGGATCATCCAGAGCTGGCGCTTCAGTTCCGTGGGCAGTCGGCTGATGTCCAGTCCGATGATGGCGTAGTTCTGTGTCCCTTCCCGCCGGTATTCCCAGCCTCTGAAAGTCGAGAACACGTCCGGAATGATCCCGGCGGTGTCCGCCGCCGCGCCGATATAGGCAAATCCGCTCTCGCTGGTGTCGGCGAAAACGCGGTAGATGATCCCGTCCTCTCCCCAGGGATTGCCCCCGAAGAAACGCTGCTGGCCGACGGGCGTGTAATTGACGCGCGCCGAAAAATCGAATTTTTCCCGCGACCCCTCTTTGGTGACCACATTGACAAGGCCGGACTGGATCCCGCCGTATTTCGCTTCAAACCCTCCGGTGAGGACCTGAAGTTCCTCCACGGAAGACGCATTGATGGACAGATAGGAATTCCCCGAACGCGCATCTCGGGAGGAAATGCCGTCGACCTGGATGTCCGTTTCCTGGACCTCGCCGCCCCGGACGCTCAGTCCGGCGCCGTCCTGGTCCGAAACCAGCTCGATCCCTTTCATATTGCTGATGAATTCGTCCATGCGCATGACCGGAGCGTCTTCCAGGCGTTCCCTGCCGACAATCTCCTGACTGGAGGCGAGATCGGGCTTGATGATCTCTTTCTCCGCGATAACGGTAACCGCTTCAAGGCCGATCGCCTTCTGCGTCATGGGCAGCTCCAGGTGGGTGCTGCGGTTCAGGTTGACCGTAAGCTTTTCCATGATCAGGTCCGAATATCCCATCATACTGATCCTGAGCGTATAGGTGCCGGGCGTGACGTTGAGGATCACAAAATACCCGTCCTGATCCGAAAAACTCCCCGTGACACGGTCCAGGGAAATCGCTTCATCGTTATCCCAGCGTTCGGTGATCATAACATTTGCCGCGACGAGGGGCTCGTTCGTTTCCCGGTCAAAGATCAATCCGGAGATCTTGCCGCCTGCGGCAAAGAGGAAAAACGGCAATAAGGCCATGACGGCAGGCATGAAAAGAAATTTTGATCGTGTGGACATCATAAATCTCCTTGAAGTATGAAAAACCCTTACGGGCGAAACGCCTGTAAATGATCTTTCCGTGGTGTTTAAATCTGTGTAATCGTGTTTTTTTATTGGTTGTAACCGTTACCGGAAACAGATAAACATAAATTAATTTTTCAGTTTTGTCAACTTAATTGTTTTTCCCCGTTTTTTTTCCTAAGTTTCCAAAACGTTACAGTAAGCAACAACTATCAGGACGAGGTAAGCGCTCATGGCCGTGATCGCGATCGATCTCACCGCGAATAAGATCAACACCGCGTTGTTCAAAACGGACGGCGAGCTCGTGGAAAGCAAAAAACGTCCGTTGGGAGAGCTCCGGGCCACGCAGGTGGGACGTTTTCTTTGCCGGCAGATCGACGAGTTCATCAAAAAGGCCGCGATCCATCACCTGGAGGTCAGGGCCATCGGGATCTCGGTGCCGGGCATTTATTACGAGAGCACCGGCGTTGTCTGGGCGCCGAACATTCCCGGCTGGAGGAACTATCCTCTGATCGACGACCTGAAAAAGTACCCCTTCCCTGTCCGTGTCATGTCCGACCGCTGCTGCCATATCCTGGGAGAGCACTGGAAAGGCGCGGCGAGGGGGTGCAAGAACGCCATTTATTATTCCGTCGGCTCCGGGATCTATGCCGGGATCATGATCGACGGGCAGATCCTGCGCGGCAACAGCAATATCGCCGGCGCCATCGGATGGATGTCCCTGGACTCCTCCTTCGACCCCGTTTACAGGAAATGCGGCTACCTGGAGTATTACGCCTCCGCCAGCGGGATCCCCGCCCGGGCGCGGGACCTTGCAAAAGCCGCGGAAGGCTATCAAGGGCCGCTGCTGCTGGAAGAGACCAACGTTCAGGACGTGTTCAACGCCTATAAGCTGGAAGATCCGGTTGCCGAAGCCGTTCTTGACCAGGCGATCCGCTACTGGGGCGCTTCGCTCGCCAACCTGATCAGCGTATTCAATCCCAGCAAGATCATTCTCGGCGGAAGCGTTTTCGGGCCCGCCTCGCAATTCAAGCACCGTATGTATGAAGAAGCCGCCAAATGGGCGCAGCCGATCAGCATGCAGGACGTCACCTTTGAGCTCTCCCAGCTGGGCAATCAGGCGGGACTTGTCGGAGCGGGGCGCCTGGCCCTGATCACCGTCGAAGAGATGCAGACAAGAGCGTGAGACGTAAATCGTAAGACGTAAAGAGTGAAGAGTGAAGAGTGAATACCGCGCCGGCACGTCGTGTCATCCCGAATTTAGTTCGGGATCTCAATACGATTTCACTCAATGCGCCATACCTTTATTTGCAGATCTCCCGATCGCACCCGTAACCCTATCGTCCCCGCCATTGCGGTTCGTCTTTCACCAACTCACGCCGGCCCGCGTCTTACCGGCCTTTTTTCCGGCATCCCCTTCGCCGTCGTTTACCAATTACCATTTGATATTCACTATTCTTCGGTTCCCGATCTGTTATCGGACAAGGCATGCCTTGTCCCTACACGTCTTACGTCTCACGTTTTACGTTTTACGTTTTACGTCTTACATGTCTTCTATCGTATCATATCGTATATTATCGTATCACGGTTGAG
>CALMFL010000260.1 GCA_937862595.1 uncultured Fidelibacterota bacterium | reverse complement strand
ATTTTCTGATGATTTTTCTGAGAAACTCATAATGGGTTAATATAGTTTTGCTAAATTCTAAAGTCAACAGATTGAGTAAATATAGTGTTTGAATTATTATTTTTGTGATGAAATGCACATCTTTTAATTTCAATTATCATATCGTTTTCTGAAGATCCATAAAAACATTCCTGATCTCGACCGGCTCCGCACGGCCGCTTTTGCCCGCGCAGGCTTTCATGCAGGGGGCCTTACAGTCAACACAGGGAATGCTGAGCAGATCGGGACCGCCCCCGTGTTCCAGCAGGACACGATGGGCTCCCCGGAGGTTCCCCGTTTCAATGCGCCGGAGCGCGCCCCGGATATCGATACGGTAGGGACAGACCGGAAGGCAGGGCGCGTCTTCGCACCACTGGCAATTCGCCGCGGCGTCGTGCAGCCGGACAGCCTCTTTCCCGGAGAGGGCGTTCACCTGGATGCAGGCGCCCTGTTCGGCCTTCTGCAATTCCGCCGCACTGTATTCTTTCACCGCATCCTTCATACCCCGGCTCCAGGCAAATTCTTTCATCTTTAGGCGCCTCAGGACCATATTTGCCGCGGAAATGCCGGAAATGGTGACCGCCGGACTCCCGGTGCCCATGACGGTGGATTCGCCGCACATGAACAGATTTTCCCACGGACCTGATGCATGCGGGCGGTTCAGCAGATCCTGCCCTTTCATTTGCTTGGGCCCGGCAACCGCGCCCCCGGGCTTCCGCGTATAGCGTTCAATGGTGGCGGGGGTTGCAAGCGTGCTGTAGCGAAGCGCTTTCCGGAAACCCGGGAAGTGTTTTTCGAGCGTCGCCAGCAGGCGTTCCGTTTCTTCGGTCTTTGCCGTTTCGTAATCGGCGCTCTGATAGGCCTTGCTTTTCGGGGACGGCCAGGTGCGCAGGGAAGGTCCGATCGCCATGACCGTATGGGTGCCCGCGGGACAGACGGAGGGATCGGCCAGGGAGAATATATAGACGGTGATCTCCTTTTCATCAATGGCTTCCGGGTTGTCCGCCAGCATCATGATCGGCAGGGTTCCCCCGGGGATCACGTGCGCATCGACCAGGCAGTGCAGCACCACGCTGGGATAGGTCGGAACGAGGCCTTTAACCCATGAACGGATCTGCGGATCGGAATATTCCGGCGGAATGAGGCTGCCGTAAAGCTCCCAGACGGTCCCGCCGTAAACGATCGCGTCCGCCTCGAATTTCTTCTCCCCGTCCGGCGTGTCCGCCAGCAGGCCGCAAACCTTATCCTCATCAAAGAGGATCTGTTTGACCGTATGTCCGTAATGCACGCTGCCGCCGTAGCGTTCGAAGGCGCGTTCGAGTTTCCCGGGCAGCTGCTGGGATGAGCCCACGGGATAATAGCTCCCGCCGAAATGATTGTCCATGAACATGGTCACCGCCAGAATGGCGGGCGTTTCATCAACGAGGGTGTAACAGTAGGTGGAGGTCAGCTTATTGAAAAATTGTATCACGTGTTCGGAGCGGATAAAGCGGCGCATGATCTCGCCGGCCGTCTTTTGCAGCAGATTCAGGGCTCTCAGCTGTTTCACCGGATGCCGCAGGACCATTTTAAGTCCGGTTTTCCTGTCGATCTCGGACGGCGCGACACAGATCGGGTTCGCAGCGATCACACCGTGATAAATACGGCCGATATAGCGGTAAAACGCCTTGATCTGACGGATCTCTCCTTCGGTGAAAATCTGCTCCAATTCCTTGAAAAACGCTTTCAGGTCGGCATGAAAATGAATGGGGATCCCGTCGTATTTCAGGCAATACAGCATGTCGTGCCGGATGATCTCGATCGGCTCTTCAAGCTCGTTCATGACAAAGCGATGCGCGTTGAAGCCCTTTGAACCGAACCCGAAAAGCATCGCGGTCCCCTGATCGAAGGTCACGCCGTCGCGGCGGAATGCGCCGCAGGAGCCTCCGGGCTGATAATGCTGTTCCAGCAGCTGAACGGACAGTCCGCGCTTTGCCAGGAGCGCCGCAGCGGTCAATCCGCTCAACCCTGCACCGATGACGATCACATCCGGGCGGTCTTTTTTCATGCGTCTTCTCTCTGATTATGATGTTGATGCAGGTAGTTTACGCAATTTTTCGCAAGGCTTCCATAAAATTTTTCAGGAAAATCAGACCCATCCCCCCGCGGTGCTCAATGAAAGGAGGGCCGATCGATCATGGCCGGGGGAAAACCGGAACTTCATACGTGATCACCGTGGTATCGCAATCAGCGCTCATGGCCGCAAAATAGCCCAGGGCGCCGTTGCTGATATTGGAAAGCGGGTTATAGGGCGTCGAGGAAAAGAAGGAATTGGAATTCAGCGCATCGTTGAGCTGATCAAAGTAGGTATAAACGCCTTCGTCGATGGCATGGACCCGTACGCTAACCGTATCCCCGGGATAAAAAAGCGCCCTCGGACCCGGAGAATAGGACAAGGTGTCCCCCCGGGCATTCTCATCGCTCCCGACGTTGTAAATGCCGCTGATCAGCTCTCCGTTGGCACAGTACTCGAACATGTAAAAATTCTCGGTATCCTGATCTTCATAAAGATCAACGAAGAGGAAATACGGGATCGTGTCCGGGAACACCCCTCCCCCGAAATCAAGACCGCTGCTGTCGCCGAAGGAACCAAAAGATCCGAACGAACGCTGGGTCAGCGAATAGATGCGCGGCGTTTCATTGAGATAGGCTTCCGCTTCGTAGATCTCGTTCCCGTACGTTACGCGAAGATGATATGTCGACCGTTCCTTTCCCCGCAGGGCGGTGCTCCGGTAAGTGCCGCGCAATTCATGCACCAGGGTATCCGGCGTGTTCTCATCCTCCCGGATCGTCACCACCGCATTGCAGATGCATTGCTGGGTGTCCGGATGAAAATAGCTCGTTGTTTGACGGACCTGCACCCACGCGAGCGAATCTTTCAGGACGCGGCCTTCGATCACGATCGCGGGAGCGACCTCGTTCAGGTCAATATCCACGACCTGCTCGCAGGAGAAGAAGAGTGAGCTAAGGACTATCAGAACTAAAATGTATGGCTTCATATCTGTCTTCCTAGAATTCGATATTGTAGGTTATGGAAGGTACGATCCCGAACAGGGTGACCTGAACGGCTTCCGGGATATCGGGATTTGCCTCGCTTTCGCGGAAGTAGATCGAATAGGCATTGTAGCGGTTGTAGGTATTGTAAATGGAGATATCCCAGGAGGAAACAAACCGGCGGCTTTCCTTGCCTTTGATATGAAGGTTCAGGTCAAGCCGGTGATAGTCGGGCATCCGGTAACCGTTGCGTTCGGTATAGTACGGAACCACCTCGCCGTCGATCGTGTACTGACCGCTGGGAAAGGTCACGGCATTCCCGGTATAAAAGACCCAGGTGCCGGAAAGGTAGAGGCGTTCATTGAACTGATATTTCACGATCAGGGAAATATCGTGGCTTCGGTCGTATTTTGCCGGATACCATTCGCCCAGATTGATCCCCTCGATCTTCTGTTCCGTGCGGGAAAAGGTGTAGCTGATCCATCCGGTGACATCGCCGAACTTTTTCTTCACATAGAGTTCCAGCCCGTAAGACCTGCCTTCGCCGATCAGGATCTGCGCTTCAATGTTCTCATTCAGCATGATGTTGGTGCCGTCCTCAAAGTCGGCCACATTCCCGATGTGCTTATAATAGGCCTCCACGGATGCCTCGATGCTGTTGTCGTCAAAATTGTGAAAATACCCGAGTGCGACCTGATCGACGAGCAGGGGTTTGCTAAGAGTGGAACTGGGAAGGCAACGCC
>CALMFL010000259.1 GCA_937862595.1 uncultured Fidelibacterota bacterium | reverse complement strand
CGTCAGGATCGCTTCGCGGAGGGACTGCTCCTTGTCGTGCAGGGCGAGGGAGAGGGTCACGATATCAAAGGAAGCGTCGGGATAAGGCGTATGGGCGGCATCGCCCTCGTCAAAAGGGATCGTCCCGGAATGCCTTTTTGCCACGGCCAGCATGCCCGGGTCCAGGTCCAGTCCGCGCAGGTTGCAGTATCCCGCCTTTTCAAATGTCCTCAGCTGGTCACCCGTGCCGCAGCAAAGGTCCAGAATACGGATGTTCCCGTCTTCGGGCAAGGCACGGACAAATGCTTGCCGCAGGGGTTTCAGTGCCCTTCCCAGGACCGGATCATAGAGACGGGCGGAAAACTTGACGTGGGTTGACATGCTTCAATTTAATCACGGATCCCCCGAAAATCACAGATATTTTTTCAGCGCAACGCCCCGTGACCTTCGGTCCGGCGCGGCGGCCGACCCGGCGCGCCGCCCTGCGATTTTTTTCTTGCATTCAATTTGTGAAAGTTATAACTTTCACAAGCGGGTTAAAACTTAACGATCAATGACAGGACATGGAACTGAACACAACGACAAAAATTTCGGAAGCCGTCATTCGCAGATTGACCGATTATCTTCGCTGCATACGCTGTGCGGGGGAGGCCGGAAGGGACATGCTGACATCCCTTGAAATTTCCGAACGCTGCGGGCTCAACGCCTCGATCGTCCGCAAGGACCTTGCCCAGTTCGGCGCCTACGGCGTCAAGGGAATGGGCTACAATGTCCGCGACCTTACCCGGCAGATCAATAAAATACTGGGACTGGACAAGCTGAAAGACGTCGTTCTCGTGGGTGCGGGCCACCTGGGAACGGCGATCATCCGTTATCCCGGTTTTGCGGACGTGAACTTCAATTTTATCGCGGCCTTCGACACGGATCCCGAAAAGATCGGCAAGACCATCGGTCAGGCGGAAGTTTATCCCGTCGAAGACCTGAAACCCTTCATTCGCAAGCATGGGATCCAGATCGTGGTTTTAACCGTCCCCTCATCCGAAGCGCAGGCGATCGTGAACGACCTGGATCCGGACTACGTCAAGGGCGTCCTGAATTTTACGGCGGTGGTTTTCCCGCCGAAACAGAATAACATGTTCGTACATAATATCGATCTTGCGAAAGAGTTGGAAGTTATTTCCTACTGCATGAAAAATTGCTTGTCGCAGGGAAGCTGATACACATTTAATTTTATTTAAACGCTCAAATCAGAGAAAGCGGAAGAATGAAAAAAATCAAACATGCCATTTTATCGTTTCTGGGCCTGATGCTGATCTGGGTCATGCTGACACCCCCGGATATGCAGGAGATCGTCGCCGGACTGATCGTATCGGTCCTGGTCGTGCTGCTGACCCTGGGGATGGAACCCGTGCTGGGGGATATCAGGCTAACGCCCAAATCCCTTTTGTACGGCGTTCTGTATGTTCTTGTTTTTCTCCGGGAACTGCTGGTTTCGAACCTGGATGTGGCGCGGCGGGTGATCGATCCGAAACTGCCGATCAAGCCCGGGATCGTCAAGGTTCGGACGAAACTCCAGTCCCGGATCGGCAGGACCATTCTGGCGAACTCCATCACGCTGACGCCGGGGACCCTGACCACGGAGATCCGGGGCGACTACCTCTACATTCACTGGATCGAGATCCGGCATGAAGATCTTGAGGGCGCCACACGCGATATCGTACAAAAATTTGAAAAATACCTGGAGGTGATCTTTGGTTAACACATTATATACGATCGCCGCAATGATCGGACTGGCGGCCCTGCTGCTTGCCTTCGTCCGCATGATCATCGGTCCCGGCGCCGCCAACCGCGTGGTCGCCCTGGATGTCATGACCATCGTATCCATTTCGCTTATCGTGTTCCTGTCCGCTCATTTCGGACGGGGGATCTACCTTGACATCGCGCTGGTCTACAGCCTGATCTCCTTTGTCGGCGTGGTCGCGATGGCGCGCTATCTCGAAAGGGGGCTCTGATGGAACTTGCAGGTGCGATCGTCACCCTTCTCGGATCGTTATTTCTGTTCCTGGGCGCGCTGGGACTTTTCCGTATGCCCGACATTTACAACCGCATGCAGGCCGGGACCAAGGCGACCACCATGGGAACCCTGCTGTTCATTGCCGGCCTGGCGATGGGCTTTCATGAAACGATCGGAGTTTCAAAGGTCATCATCATCATTCTGTTCGTGATATTCACTAATCCGCTTTCCTCGCACGCCCTCGCGCGCGCCGCGCACAAGGCCGGCATTCCGCTGGCAAAGGAAACGGTCATGGATGACCTTGCGGCGGATGAAGCTAAGGAAGACAGCGCCATGAAGGGGACGCAGGAAGGAGAGGAGTTATGATCACCGTATTCATTATCGTGCTGGGCCTCGTTATGATCGCGGCGGCGGTGCTGGCGGTACAGCAGAAAAGCCTGCTGTCGGCGGTGCTGCTGGCCGGCGTGATCAGCCTGCTTGCCAGCATTTTATACCTTGTGCTGGCAGCCCCGGACGTCGCCATGACGGAAGCCGCTATCGGGTCCGGACTTACAACGATCGTCTTTTTGTTCGCATTGAACAAGATCAGAAAGCAGGGGAAACATGATTAAGAAATATGCCGTTTTGCTGCTGCTCGGAGCCTTTGCCCTCATGCTGCTTCCCTTCGTCACGGAGGTGACCCCCTTTGAGGAACTGTCTCCGGTTGCACAAAAATATGTCAAGGACGGGCCCGACGAACTGGGGTCCGCCAACCTGGTGAGCTCGGTGATCGTGACCTACCGCGGACTGGATACCCTGGGCGAAGTTGCGGTCCTTTTCATCGCCGCCGCGGGCGTGGGGTTCATGCTCCGCCGAAAGGGCGACGTGAAAAAATCGCTCAGGCGCGAAGCCTCCGGGATACTCCGGAGCGGAACGGTCTTTCTGTTCCCGCTGGTGCTGCTCTACGGGATCTATATTTTCCTGCACGGGCACCTGACGCCCGGGGGCGGTTTCCAGGGGGGCGTGGTGATCGCGTCGGGGATCGTCCTGCTGCTGCTTGCCGACGTTTCCGCAAAGATCAACGGCACGGTCCTGCAGTGGATCGAATCCCTTTCCGGGGCGGTTTACGTCGCCCTGGGCGTGCTCGGGATCGTGCTGGCGGCCGGGTTCCTCGATAACCGCATCCTGCCTGCGGGAGAGTTCGGCCGGCTGCTGAGCGCCGGCGCCATTCCCCTGATCTATTCCCTGATCGGCCTGAAGGTCGGGGCGGAACTGGTCGGGATCATCGACTCTATGCAAAAGGATGAACTATGACACTCATCACAATCTTAGGATTCATCTTGATCGTCATCGGCATCTGGGGCATGCTGAGCCAGTCCAATATCATCAAGATCATCATCGGGTTCTCGATCGTGGATACGGGCATCCATCTGGTCATGGTGTCCATCGGGTACCTTAAGGACCGGACCGCGCCCATTCTGGACGAAGCCGTCGGCAAGGCCGAGGCCCTGGCCCGGGTCGTGGATCCGGTGCCGTCGGCCCTGGTCCTGACCGCGATCGTGATCGGACTGGCCGTCACGGCGCTGATGCTGGCCTATGCGGTCAAACTGCATGAAATGAAGGGATCGCTTGACATTCATGATCTCAAGGAGCTAAAATGGTAAATCCGATCTATCTGTTCGTCATTGCACTGGCCGCGGGTTTCCTTTTATCACTGATCGATAAAGCCGGACGTTCCGCCGCGCTGACCGTTTTTTATGCGGCGCTTGCGGCCATGGCCGGCATTTCCGCCCAGGCCTTCATCGCCATCCTGGGCGGC
>CALMFL010000258.1 GCA_937862595.1 uncultured Fidelibacterota bacterium | reverse complement strand
CGGACGTCTTTACGGTCGAAACGGAACCGTACAGCGGATATGTGTTTAAGCTTGTGAGACGCGAACCCTGAGGCGAACCGTTCCCCTAGGGCTCAAATAATTTTGTACTGAGATATTTCTCCCCCCTGTCGGGGAAGATCACGACCATGCAGCCGTGTTCGATCCCGTCTACCACTTCCAGCGCCGCGGCCATGGCCGCCCCGCTGCTCATGCCGACAAATATCCCTTCCTCCCGGACGATGCGGCGCGCCATTTCAAAGGCGCGTTCGCTTTCGACCATGACCTGCCGGTCGATGCGCTCCGGTTTGTAGATCTGCGGAACGATCGCTTCTTCCATATTCTTGAGCCCCTGGATATAATGGCCCCGGACAGGATGCGCACAGATGATCTGAATGGCGGGGTTGTTCTCTTTCAGCGCCTTGCCGACTCCCATAATGGTGCCGGAGGTGCCGATGCTCGAAACCAGGTGCGTGATCATGCCGCCGGTTTGCTGCCAGATCTCCTCCGCGGTCACTTTATAGTGGGCCAGCTTGTTATAATGGTTGGAGAACTGGTCGGGATTAAAATATTTATCGGGTTCTTCTTCGACCATTTCGCGGACCTTGCGGATGGCGCCGTCCGTTCCGTCCTTTGCGGGTGTAAGAACAAGTTCCGCGCCAAAGGCTTTCAGTATTTTGCGGCGCTCCACCGAAACGGTCTCGTTCATGACGATGGTCACGGGATAGCCCTTTACCGCTCCGATCATTGCCAGCCCGATACCGGTATTCCCGGAGGTCGCCTCCAGAATGATCCTGCCGGATTTCAGCTTTCCTTCCGCCTCCGCCTGCTGGATCATGCGCAGGGCGATGCGGTCCTTGATGCTGCCGGTGGGATTAAAGCCCTCGAGCTTGGCGTACATGTTCACCCGGGGATTGGTGTTCATGCGGTGAATGCGGACCAGGGGCGTGTTCCCGATGGCCTGTAAAATAGTGTTGTAGATCATAGCGTTTCCCTTTTTCCGTATGGGGGAATATTCATCAAATAGGGATGAAAACCAAATTAAAAACAACGGGCGGCATGCCGCCTGAAAAACGGATCATCTTCAAAGGATTTTTCGGGTACCGGCTGCGCCCTTTCCCGAGGCGGCCATGATTTCATACCGGGAGATGAAGGGTAAAGACGGAGCCCTTTCCGGGCTCGCTGCTGACCGTGATCGTGCCTCCGTGCTTGGCAACGAACTCCTTGCACAGG
>CALMFL010000257.1 GCA_937862595.1 uncultured Fidelibacterota bacterium | reverse complement strand
AAAACAGCTTTTACGCAAGGAGCTTCTTGACGCATCCGAAAAACAGATCAGTCCTTTCCACATAGCAGAAAAGTTGATCGGTTCTTTGAGAAACACTTGACAATACTGCTATTTTGAATTACCTTTCGCAGATAGTAAAAATTTATGTTAGGAGACAATAAATGAAACGCATTTTACCATTGATCGCCATCGTTATGAGCCTCTTCCTGCTCATCGGCTGCGGGGCTAAAGAAGTGATTGAAGACACCCCTGCTCCCGTTGTTGAAACGACCCCCATCGTTGAAAAAACGCCCGTCGTTACGGAAACACCTGAAGTTGCGAAAACTCCCGCTGCTGAAGAAACGGTGATTGAAGAATTGCCTGAAGAAGTCGCTCAGCCTCTTGAAAAGGACGTTTGGGTAAAATACATGATCCAGCCGAACGATTACCTGACCAAGATCGCCATGAAAGAATACGGCGTCGTCACCATGTGGCGCAGCATCTGGGACTGGAATCTTGATGTGATCGGCAACAATCCCGACCTCATCTATCCCTACGAAGAATTGTCTCTTAAGAAAGACGCTAGTGAAGTTAAAGAACCGGAAACCTGCGGCTATGAAGCTTACACGGTCAAGAAAGACGACACCCTGTGGAGCATCGCAAAAGACGTGTACGGCAACAGCTATGCCTGGATCGTTCTGATGCGCGACAACCTGGAACAGTTGGGCAGCGATTACAACAGCATTACCCCCGGCATGATCCTGAAGGTTAGAACTTCACTGTAAAATAATCCCTTACCGGACATTAGCCCCTCGCAAGAGGGGTTTTTTGCATGGTGTGAAAAAAGCCGTTTTTTAAAATAATTTAAATTTTTAAAATCACTCCGGTAATACGTATATTAGCCCAATGAACGGCATGATACTTATACCCGCCTATAACAGCGCCCCCACCTTGTCCGGCGTACTGAAAAAACTGGAAGCATATCCCGATCTGGAAATTTGCGTCGTTGACGACGGTTCTGAAGATGAAACGGCCCGGATCGCAGGTTCCTGCGGCGCACATTTGATCCGTCATGAGAGGAACCGCGGGAAAGGCGCCGCCCTGCAGACCGGTTTCGCCTATGCTCTTGAGCGGGGCGCCGGCTACGTCATCACGCATGATGCGGACGAACAGCATCCCTCGGAATTTATTCCCGCGTTCATCGACTTGCATGAAAAACATCCCGCCGCCGTTATTCTGGGCATCCGGAAACGCGACCGCAATATGCCGCTGATCCGGAAGATCAGCAACAGCCTGTCCGCCCTGTTGATTTCCCTGCGCATCCGAAGGCGCATCGATGATGTGCAGTGCGGTTTTCGCCTGATCCCGCGCGCTTATCTTTCCTGGCGTCTGTCCGGTATCCCGGGTTTTATCTTTGAATCGGAAGCGCTGATCGCACTCGGGAAAAACGGCGTCGATCTTAAGTTCATTCCCATTCCCACGATCTATCCCGCGAACGACCAGAGCAAAATGACCTATCTTGATTCCGCTTTCGGGTTTATTTTTATGTATATCGCTTCTTTTTTCAGATCTTACAAACAGGAGAACTATGACCTTCAATGATTTTCTGCAGGTGATCCTTGTCACGCTCATCCCCACGCTTGAACTGCGGGCGAGCCTTCCCTATGCGATCCTGGTCCTGAACATGCCCTGGCACACCGCCTTTATTTTCGTTGTGACGGTCAATATCCTTCTGGGTCCCATTGTCTATTTCGGACTGCGCTATTTCCTCCATCTGGTGATCCGGATCCCTTTTTTCAATTCCCTCTACGAACGCTCGCTCCACAAGGTGCAGACAAAGATACGGCCGAAAGTTGAAAAATACGGCGAATGGGGTTTAGCCCTGTTCATTGGAATCCCTTTGCCGGGATCGGGCGTTTATACCGGCGCGCTGGCGGCTTTTATTTTAGACATTCCGCCTAAAAAGTTCATGGCCGCGACCGTGTTCGGGGTGCTGATCGCCGCTGTGATCGTACTGCTTGTGATCCTGACGGGTTCGGAAGTCTTTCAGTGGATACTTAAATAATATTCAATATTTGCTTTATTTTCACTTAATATTTTTTTCTTGTGAATGATTCGGCGTTCACTTACTTTTAATATCAGTAAAAAACATATAACCCATGGAGGTAAGACAATGAAAAAGTTAAAGTTTGTTCTTCCGGGTTTGTTCTTCCTTGCGGTATTGTTCGCAATACCTTATACACCGCCGGCGTACGACATGCTGGTCCTGAGTTCCTGGGATTTCTCACAGGAAGAGGTCAGCGCATCGATTGACAGCCAGAGAGCCGTGTATGAAACATGGTTGGACACGCCTGGAATGTACAGCAAGGGCCAGACGGGATTATTCATCCTTGATCTCTTCGCCATGAGAGATACCCTGACCGGTGCTGTGGAATTTCAGCAGCAGATCATGTTCGACATGATCGAAGAGATGTTCTACGCTGTTTATTTCGGCCAGCAGTCGCTTGAATTTATCCTGGGGGATGTCGAAGACCAGTATGAACTGATCGACAATCTCTATGCTTTCATGACCGAAGGGAAGAAAGACTCCCTGGTCGCCATGGGCGACTCGATCAGGAAGCATTTGGAAGATACTTACTACATGACCCAGGAAAACATCGACAACACGGTCTGGGAACTCTCCGTGATCGGCGACACCCTGGGAGGAAAATTCGAAGCGATCCTGAATTCCGGGGAAGATTTCACCTTTACCATCGGGGCTGTCCATATGGAATATGACAGCGTGGGATTCCCCTATATCGACACCTCGGACGTCGCGGTGCTCTACGATGAATCCTTCCTCTGCGTGGCCGTTGCGGCGAACAATATCTTTCAGGGCTTCGAGTACTTCGGCAACGGTGTCAAAAACGTCTTTGAAGGCGAAGCAGGCGAAATTGCCGGCGGCATTGACACGCTGATACTCTCCATGCGTCATTTCGAGCATGCCATCGACACGCTGTCCAATCCCTACATGTTCTCGCTCATCGATTCAAGCATTCTGGCGGATATCCGCGGCGGCGTCGTTGAAGTCGATTCGCTTCTGAACGGAAAGACCTACATGGTCGAAGACGTCGAGATCCGTCCCGTCGCTATACTTGAGAACGTTCAGTACGGCTTATATCAGACCTACATCGACATTTACTGGCAGCCCGATCCTTATCTGTACACCTTCAGGAACATCTTCCCGGCGGGTTTGCCCGGAGAAATTGTCGAACAGATCCTCCCCGACATGATCCTGGACCCGCGGGATACGCGTGAAGAAATGACGAATTATCTTACGGCACTCAGCGCCGCCTATACCGCAACGCTCTACCTCGAGCCCATGGATGTCGATGCCAATGTCGGAAAGGGGTATATCAAGTTATTTGCTCTGATCCAGGATATTGCAGACCAGGGTCAAATGATCGCAGCGCTCGCCGACGGCGGACGCATTGACAGCCTGTTCCAGAATTACGACTGGGCCAACATCGACTATACCGATGAGATCGCAGACATCCGCATGCGTCTCGACCATCATTACAGTGCCATGATGTCAGGCGACACGGTCATTTACACCATGCTTATCAAGGACCCGAACCGTTCGGCTCCCGGCCATGTTGTCCAGGAAGGCGATCTGCTTTACCCCGTCTACATCATCCCGCAGGTCACGAACGGGATCGTTCAATTCACCTACCATGTCGAAAACGCCGTCATGAACATCAAGAACGGCATTAAAATGGTTTATGCGAAGATCGATTCCATGGTCGACATCACGCTCGACCCCAACTTGCTTGACCTGTCGAATATTGAAGAACCTCTTGACCTGATCTACGCCCTTGAGACATCCAATCCCAACTTCGGGGCCTTCACGCCCGAAGGCAAGGTCATGTTCGCCGCCCTGGGCGACAGCATTGCCGTCGGGATGCAGTACATGAGCGCGTTTGCCGATACGGTCGTCGCAACCCTGGAATACGCCGAAATGCTAATGTACGAGTTCGGCATGTCCGAAGCGGACTTCGACACCATGATGATGAACATTTATCGCGGCAACCTCATGATGCATGAAATGGCCGTGGACTTTGCCGTACCGGACGCGTATACGCGGATGGATGAAGAGAACGTGAACCTTTCGGCCTGGTTTGACAATGTTCCGGACAACCTGCTGACCGTGATGAAGAACTATTTCGAAGGCACCGATTCATCCATGGCCGGATTCTTCCCGGACCGCATGATCGAAGAAAGCGTCGAACGGAATGTCATTCCGCAGGAATTCGCTCTCAGGAGCAATTATCCGAATCCCTTCAATCCCATGACAACGATCGCATTTGATCTTCCGAACGAAGGATTGATCACGATGTCGGTATTTGACATTACGGGCCGCAGGGTCGAAACCCTGATCGACCGTCAATCCATGCAGGCAGGTTCCTACGAGCTTACATGGAATGCAGCGAAGTTCGCATCCGGCATCTATATTCTCCGGCTGCACAGCGGCAACGAGATCGCATACCGGAAAATGACATTATTGAAATAATCCGAAAATGAAAACAGCAGATCAGCCGCCGGGGTACGGCGGCTGATCTTTATCCAGGCCAATGCGCAAATCATTTATTATTCTATCGCTTTTTCTATGTTTACACGCCACAGCTTCCCCGGGCGGCAACACAACGTTCGAGACACTCGTTCAGGGAACCTTCCCTTTCTTCCCGGATACGCTCATGGTTCCCTCACTGGATTACCGTGTCTTTCACCATGAATTATACCGGGAAACCCTGCACGACACCCTCCTGAGCAGAAACACAATACGTTCGCAGCAAACAAGCGTGATCTTTCCTGCGGGACCGCTCCTGGTCAATACCGTTTGGACGAGAAGCGTTAACGATCTTTCGGACCTGTTTCAAAACCCTTATGCCGAAATGTCGTTTCGTCCGGTATCCCATGCTTTTGATCTGTCGGCTCAAACCCGTATCGGCGGCTGGCTGATCCAGCCGGGACTGCGATTTGCTTTCTCGGGGTTTTCCGACACCCTTGCCGTGACAGATTTTCCCGTCAGCGAAACGGCCGCTCTGAACAGCTATTTTTTCAACTTACTCCCCTCAACTTTCGGCGACACCCTTCCCTACCGGCATCAATTCCGTCATTTCGCCGTTTCCTGTCTGGCCGGAAGATCGCTCGGAGACAAGCGGCTGTTCGTTCACATGAACTATACTAACTCTGCGAGCCGGCTGAGCGAGACCCACGAGAACACCGGCGATTTCGCCAAGATCCGGGGAACGCGCGAGACCCTTGCGGTCCTTTCCCTGCCTTCGCTGAATATTATTTCCGGGATCTCCATGAACTCCCGCTCCTTGTTTTGGCTGGGATACCGCTATCTTCAGATACCGCTGAGCTGGGAGCACACCCTTTTCCCCGATGATCCCGACACCCTGGAGATCGTGACGCTCGCAAACGGGAAAACGCATTACCACTCGCTGCAGGCGGGATACCGAATGCTCTCGAGCCGCCTTGACCTCCGGACGGACATTTCAGCCGGCACAATTTCCGGCAGCCTTTCGGTGAGCACTCCCGTCATGGGGTATCTTTTTTATATCCTGCCCATCTCGCATCAGGGAGATCTTTCCGGAGAGGTGCGGTACATCTCCGGGCATGTATCCGCGAAATATCCCTTTTATGCGGGAAGATCCGTCCTCACGCCCCGCTTCGGGCTGATCTCCGCACGCAGCTGGAGCAAGCTGAAGGCGGATGCGCTGCTTGAATTCGGATTGGAGGACATTCATTTCGAGCAGGATTATATCCATGCCGTTCATCTTGCTTCTTTCGGACTTTCAGCGCAGATTCCCCTGAACCGCGAGCTCTCCTTTTCCCTGGAAGCGGATCAGCTGATCCCGTATATCCGGAGGATATATCCCGAACCGATTCCCCCGGAACCCACCGACATCAGGCGCTACGGCGGCTTGTCCGTCTCGGCGGGAATATCGATGAAATGGTGATTTAACCCTGTCAAATCAAATCGAAAGGACTTATACTTAAGGCATGAAAAACACATATGACATTATTGTGATCGGGTCCGGACTCGGCGGACTTACGGCAGGTGCGGAGCTTGCAAGCAGAGGACAGCGCGTCCTTGTTCTGGAACAGCATTTCCAGGTGGGCGGATCGGCCACGTCATTTAAGCGCAAGGGTTTCACGTATGAAGCCGGATTGCACATGACCGCCGCGATCGATGAAGAAAGCGACCAGTATGCGTTCTTCAAAAAATGCGGCTTGCTGGATAAGCTTACCTATGTCCCGGCGCCCGAATTTTATTTTTTCAAGGGAAAGGGATTCGATTTTTTATTCGGAAATGACGTTGAGGATAATATCCGCCGGCTAAAAGAAATGTTCCCCGATGAAGCGCGCGGGATCGACGCCTATTTCCATACTATTTTTTCCGTCCATGACAAAGCCATGGAATTGAGCAAATTGAGCGGATTGCGCCGTCTTTTCGCGCTTTTGATCTCGCCTTTCTTCTATCCGAAGGTCCTGACAAGCATGTTCGGAAATGTCGGCAATTTTCTTGACCGTCTTTTCCGGGATGAACGCATCAAGGAGATCCTGCTGGCAAATATCGGATATTACGATGACGATCCCTATGAGCTGTCCCTGCTGTTTTATGCCATTGCGCAAACCGGCTATTACCGAAAAGGCGGATATTACATTCAGGGCGGCTCCCACCGCCTGCCCTATGCCATGGCGGAGTATATCACCCTTCAGGGCGGCGAGGTCCTGACCTCGAAGCAGGTCACGAAGATCCTCGTTGAGAACGGTCGTGCCGTCGGCGTCGAATTCCGCGACAGCAAGGATACCGCTGCCGAACCCGCGTTAACCCGTGCGCTTGCGCCGGTGATCATTGCCAATGCGGCCATCCCGAACGTGGCGAACGAACTTATGGACGAAGGGATCGCCCCGTCGTGGAAAAAGAAGATCAACAAAATGAAGGTCGGCCCCTCCATCATGACCGTCTATATCGCCATGGACAAGCCCCTGAAAGAAATGGGCAACACCTGCTACTCCTGCAATTATTACGATTCAAAAAATTTCACGCTCAAGGGAATGGCGGCGCTGCACCGTGCCGATTTCAATGAACGTCCTTTTATTATGTGCGACTACTCCCAGCTGGATTCGCAGCTTACGCCGGACGGAGGCGGTTATGCCGTCCTTTCCCTGTTCGACTATTACGAGGACTGGGCGGGTTTGTCCGAGGCGGAATATAAAGAGAAGAAAGAACGCGCGACCACGCTTCTGGTCGACAGGATCTGCGAGAAATTTCCCGAATTGCGGGCCCACATTCTCCGGGTGGAAGCCGCAACGGCAAAAACCATGAAACACTATTTGCAGACACCCGAAGGAACCGCCTACGGATTTGCCCAGCACCCGAATCAGGCCATTCTTTTCAGACCCGGCGCCCGTTCCCCAATCAAGAACCTTTACTTTGCGTCCGCCTGG
>CALMFL010000256.1 GCA_937862595.1 uncultured Fidelibacterota bacterium | reverse complement strand
GGTCACGATCACATCGTCACAGCAGCGGATGCGCTTCGGACAGGTGATGGGAAGCCGGCCTTCGTCCTTCATCCATGAGATCCCGCAGGAATACCTCGAACAGGAAACTGTCCCGCGCGGAAAACGCTATATGCTCACGCCGGACCATCCTCTGAGAAAACGCACCCCGCAGATCTCCCGTGACCGGGGATCCGAAGCCATGGACCGGAAAACCGTTCTGACGCCGGTTGTTCCGCCCCCGCCCGGATCCGTGGCGGTGGGGGACAGGGTAGTCCATAAAATGTTCGGGAAAGGCAAAGTACGTAGCATTATCCGGTCATCGCAAGTTCTGCTGAAGATCGACTTCGACAACGGCGTTCAGAAAACGATCGCAGAAAAATTCATCGAGAAACTATGAAAAATCCGCATCTGATATGTTACGATTTCGACGGGACGCTGTGCAACACGCTTCCGGATATTGCGGCCAGTATGAACGCTGTGTTCCGTCACTATGGATTTGACGGGATCTCCGAAGAGCGGGTCCGTGATTTTATCGGCAGCGGCATCACAAAACTGGTGGAGCGGTCCGTATTTCACGTAATGTCCGGGCATGACGAAACCACGGTTCCGCCCGAAAAGATCATGGAGATCACAAAGGCCATGGCGGTCCATTATTCCGCCCACTTAACGGACCGCTCACACCTTTATCCCGGCGTGATCGACATCCTGGAGCATTTTTCCGGCACCCGGCAGATCGTCGTATCGAACAAACCGGAAATGATGGTCCGGGATATGCTGGCGCACTACGGGATAGGGCACTATTTCGATCTGGTTGTGGGCGGCGACACCCTGGACGTCTGCAAGCCCGATCCGGGGGTTTGGCAATTTATCAAAAAAACCCTTGCCCTTCCCGGGAAACTGCGGGGGGTGATGGTGGGTGACAGTGTTCCGGATGTCAGGTTCGGAAAGATCGCCGGACTTTTGACCGTGGCCGTGAGCTACGGCTACAATGATGTGCCCCGGCTCATCGAAGAAGGGGCGGACGCGATCATCGATTCGCTTACGGACCTGATCGCTGTTTGCTGATATAAAGTAGAAAAAGGGAGGCGGGACGATGAAGAAGAAGATCCTTTTTCTGATAGTGTTTTCCCTGTGTTTTGGCGGTGAACTGTCGCTGATGTTCTGGAATGTGGAAAATCTTTTTGATATTTACGACGATCCCGGGACCCGGGACGGCGATTTTATGCCCGGCGGATCCAAGCGCTATACTTATCGCGCCTACCGCTTAAAGTCAGAACATCTTGCGGACGTGATCAACCGTGTGTCGCCCGACATTTTAGGCATGGTGGAAGTGGAGAACGAAAACGTTCTAAAGGACCTCGCCGCCCGCCTGCGCCATGCCGACGACTGGGAAATCCTGATCCACCCCGGTCCCGATATACGCGGCATCGACCCCGCACTCATGTACAGGAAGGATCGCGCCGCATTCGTGGCCTGCAGCTATTATCCCGTCTTCATCAGCGAGCGCGGATACCACAGCCGTCCCATTATGCGCGTCGATCTTGCGGTGAACCGCGGCCGGGACACCTTGTCCGTCTTCATCAATCACTGGCCGTCCCGGCGGGGCGGAAAGCCGCTCTCGGACCCTTACCGCAATTATGCCGCGGATATCCTGCTGCAGGCGGTCCGGGAAACGGTTCGCGATCACCCCGGGTATGCGATCGTCATGACGGGCGATTTCAACGACGACGCTCACGACACCTGCCTTCAGCGGCTTTCAAAGCATCCGGAGATCGATTACCGTGTGAAACGGCTTCCCGGGAACGTCCGGGGAACCTACTACTATGACGGAGAGTGGATACATTTTGACCATTTTCTGACAAGCAATATCGATATGAACAGGCTGTTCGTCAAAGAAGCTTATGTGTTTGCACCCGGATGGATACGGGAAGCGAAGACGAACGGCCCGTTCCGCTTCTATCACGGCGTCGAGATACTGGGCGGGTATTCCGATCATTTCCCGATTTGTCTAAAACTTGGTTTTACGCGGAAAAATGTTGAATAATGCCGTCATGCTCACTAAATTCGAGGCAATTGCGGAAAACTCATGAAAACATATATTTTAGCGACACACAACCGGGATAAGATCCGGGAATTCACCGGCAAGCTTAACGGCCTGATCCGATTGAAGACACTGGATGATTTTCCCGACTTGCCTGAGGTGATCGAAGACGGGGCCACCCTGAAGGAGAATGCATACAAAAAAGCCCGGGAAATACATCGTTTTACCGGCCTTCCGGCCATTGCGGACGATACCGGACTTGAGGTCGACGCCCTTGCCGGCGCTCCCGGCGTTTATTCCAGCCGCTATGCGGGAGAATCCGCAAGCTACCGGGACAATGTGATCAAGCTGCTGCAGGACTTAAATGGACTTCCGCCGGAACAACGCACCGCACGGTTCCGTACAATCATCGCATTTGCGGATGATACGGAAGCCTGGGATGTCGGCGCTTCCGTGGACGGGGTGATCTTGACAGAGCAAAAGGGTGACGGCGGTTTCGGATACGATCCGGTCTTTTATTATCCGCCGCTAAAAAAAACGTTTTCAGAACTTGATATTCACGAAAAGAATAAGATCAGTCATCGCGGCATGGCAATAGACGCCTTTGTGCGCGAACTAAAGGAAAAGCAAGCCATATAATAAGGAGGATATGCCCGGACCATATTGTTAACGAACTGATGTTTGAACGAAAAAGAGGCATGTATTAAAGCGTTGAATCGGAATCTGAGATCTGTTCTTGGTCTGGTCATGATAATGGCGTTATCCCTTTTTCCCGGGACCAGCCCGGCGTATTCCACGAAATTTTCATACACCTATCAACCTTCCGGACTTACGGCTTTGTTCCCGGAAACGCCCCGGGGTTTTATCCGGGGATACGATATGACCGCGAATCCGCTGAGCGTCAATTTTCCGGGATTGTTTTCCATGGTCCGCCTCGAAGAAGGGACGAACTCCGACGGCGACGTTATTCTTCTGTATGAAACGGTCGGCGGCGATCCGCTGAACCTGCCCCGCTATGTTCCCTTCTCGGAATATTATAAATATAAAACACGCTATGATCTGGACAGGCTGTGGTATGAAAAGGTCGCTTTGACCGATTCATTGTATTTTATCGATCCGGCGCTGCAGCAAAAATCCGGGAGTCAGTCGCTGGAGATCATCGGCGCGGACATAGCGGGACAGCGCGTTGCCCTCCGCATCCGCGGTCTTATCTCGATTACCGGAAAATACAATCAGCAGAACAATTCCATTATGGCAACGGGCAATATGGAAAATGAGCAGAAGAACTTTCTCATGGACCAGACCCAGCAATTTACCATTGAAGGAACGATCGGCGACCGGATCACCATTTCGATCGATGAGGACAGCGAGCGCGATTTCGATTTCGAGAACGCCATAAAGATCGAATACCGCGGAAAAGAAGACGAGATCGTACAACGGGCAAATTTCGGGAATATCGGACTTGCCCTTCCGGGAACCCAGTTCGTGACCGGATCCGCCTCTTCCGGCGGACTTTTCGGCGGCAAGGCCATCATGAAACTCGGACCGGTCGATATTACCGCGATCGCATCGTACGAGAAGAAGGACAGCAAGAAAAAAGCCTGGGGCGGAAGTTCGGACGATAACGGAGGTTCCACCGTCAAAATTTTTGATTACGAGTACAAACGGAACGTTTATTTTTTCCTTGACGACCTGTTCCGTTCGGAAATATATCCCTATGATCTTCAGAGCGGCACCTTCACCTATTCGGATATTATTGAAGATTATGACGTATATATCAGCTGTAATGAACGCGAAGACACCAAGATCAAGGCGGTCGCCTTTGTCGACCTGGCTCCCGACGGAACCTCCCGCATCCTCAGCGAGCGGCCGGAGGAAGACGTGGCGGACTCCATTTATTTCAGAAAACTCAACAAACCCGGTTCGGGCCAGTACGGCGAATATGAGATCAATCCCAACCAGGGATTTATCCGCCTGAGCATGGGATTGAGCGACGACAATATTCTTGCGGTCGCCTATAAGACCAGTAACGGGAAAAAATACGGAGATCTGGCAAACGGAAAATACCTGAAGATCATCAAAGCGGAAAACCCCAAGCCGACCTACAAGACCTGGGACCTTGAAATGAAGAATGTCTACGATCTGAAGGCCAGAAATATCGAAAAAGAAGGATTTGACCTGAAGATCTATTACAACGGCTCCAATCAGCCGGCTGAATTTGTGAGCGGCACTCCCTACCTCCGATTTTTTGGACTGGACAATTATGATCAGAACGGGATCCCGGGAAATGACGGGAAGGTCGACGTGACGCCCGAACGGCTGGTCGTGGACCTGGAGCGCGGAGAACTGTGGATGCCGTATGTGCTTCCTTTCCAGGCTCCGCCGGAAAACAATACGACCGCGGGTATTTACAACGACAACTTAAAATTACCGGGCGATGCAGAACTGCCGTCCGCGGAAGAAATTTATACCAGTTCGTATAATGACCCGGCGCGATTGGCAAGAAAATATTATATCGAGGCCACCTATTCGAACCAGAGCTCCACGATCGAGCTGGGAGAAATGTTCATTATCGAGGGAAGCGAAGAGATCCTGATCAACGGCAAAAAAATGACCAGAGGCGTCGATTACGACATCGATTATTTTTCGGGGATCATTACCCTGAAAAGCGCCGAAGCGCTCGCGACGAAAGCCAAGATCGAGATCAATTATGAAACGGAACAGCTTTTTGGCGGACTCGGCGAACAAAAACTCATGGCAGGTGTGAGGGCCGAATACAGGATCAACGATAACGCGTTCATCGGCGCGACCGCCATGTATTATAACCGAAGCGTGATCGACGATAAAAACGTTAATATCGGGGATGAGCCGTTCCAGAACCTGATCTGGGACATCAACGGGGAATTCAAATATAACCTGAACTGGCTTGACCGTGCGATGAACGCCCTTCCTTTCGTATATGTCAAACAGCCCAGCAAAGTAAGCCTCAGCGGGGAAATTGCCCAGATCCTCCCCAACCCGAATACCATCGAGAATGAAGAGAGCGGTGATTTTGGCGGCGTTGCCAAACTGGACGATTTCGAATCGGCGAGCAAGGAAACCCCGGTGAACATCAGTTTCCAGAAGTGGACGGCGGCCAGCAAGCCGGAGAACCTGCTGTTCAGCAACAGCTTCCAGGAACGCGGGTTCCTGTTCTGGTACAACCCCTTCTATGTCGACAACAATGGAGCCAAAATATTCGGGATCTACACAAAGTACATCTGGCCGCAGAAGGAAACCACGGAAACGAACCAGTATACCAATGTGCTTACCATGGTCCTTGACCCCGAGGTCAACGGCATCACCGGCCTGGAAACGCAAAGCGATGTGCGGCAGGTCTGGGGCGGGATCATGCAGCCGGTCTACGTCTACGACCAGAGCAACAGCAAGTACATTGAATTGTGGGTTCGCGGAGACAAGGGACAGCTTCAGATCGACATCGGGGAAATTACCGAAGACTGGTATAATTCGGGTTATAACCCCGCGTTCCCCGAAACGGAATTCGGCGATGGCATAAAGAATTATGAGGATATCAACGACAATGGGAATCTTGAGATCTCAACGGGATATAACGAAGATACCGGTATCAACGGCCTGACCGACGAACAGGAGGAAGCTCTCGGATGGGATCCGGCGATCGACAACTTCGATAAAGAAGGGTATAAGGACGGAGAGGTCCGCTTCTGCAACGGAACCGAAGGGAATGCAGGTGTGGACGGGATACAGCCCTATCCTGAAACCGAGGATATTGACCGGGACGGAAAGCTGGACCAGGCGAACAATTATTTCTCTTATTCCCTTGACCTGAGCAGTGACGAATGGCTTGCATCACGGACCTATTATGAAAACACGAACAAGGAAACCGGCTGGAAACAGTACCGTATCCCCCTGAACGCCATGATCGACAGTGTCGGACTGCCAAGTTTCATGTCGATCCGCATGATGCGCCTGAGCATGTTCGGGGTCGAAGATCAGGATACGGTCCAGTTCGCTTCCGTATCGATCGTGGGAAATGAATGGCAGGAACTGGGGCTTGCCGGACGGGACGATCAGTTTTACAGCGTGGATGACGACAGATTTTTCATCACGGTGAAAAACTCGGACGAAGACGCCGATTACATCTCGCCGCCGGGCATCAGCGGGCGGGAACAGATCAATCCGCTCAACGGGACGACGATCAGGGAAAAAGAACAGTCGCTTGTCCTGAACCTGACCGGCTTGCGTCCGGGGGAAACCGCCCTGGCCGAGAAGATCATGCTCAGCAGCGAGACGCTTCTTATGTATAAAAAATTGAAGATGTTCATTCACGGCTATGAATTCGACTCCGAAGTCACCTCGTCCATCAATCTTTTCCTGCGTATCGGAAGAGGGAATATGGACGAGTACTATGAAGCGGTCACCGACGTGTTCCCCGGATGGGAAAGGAACAGTTTGGAGATCGTTTTTGACGAGATCACGCAACTGAAGAACCGGGTCGACTTTGACGGGGTCGAGTATTTTTCCTATGACAACGGAAATATTCGGGAGTATCGGCCGCTCGATCCCGTAACGGGAGACTATACCGGCAAGATCTTCCGTGTGGTCGGCGATCCTTCGCTTTCCCGGATAGAAAGGATGCAGCTGGGCGTGATCAATATTGAGGAGTTCAGCGATTATTCCGGAGAAATTTGGGTCAACGAAATGCGCGTTGTTGAGAGTAACAACGATCCCGGCATGGCCATGCGCGGCGTATTCGATATGAGCCTGGGAGGCCTGTTTACGTTTAACGCAAACGCCAACAGAACCGACGCCGATTTCAGGCAGGTCAACCAGCAGATCTCCACCAGCTCCGCCACGAGCGAATCGTACAATCTTAACATGACCGTTCATGCCAATAAACTGCTTCCCGAGAAATGGAAGATCACCCTTCCGGTTACCATGTCGCAATCCGGCAGCAATGTCATTCCCAAATATTATCCGGGTTCCGACGTTCTGGTGGGCAAGGATCCGGCAGACAGCTTAAGAACAATTACCGGAAAGCGCTCGATCAGCACGTCGTTCAAACGCACCGCGGAGCCGGCCGACCCCCTGCTGACCCGAGTGCTTGTGAACCCTGTACAGGCGACCTTCAATGCGTCTCAGATCTCAACAAGCAGCCTCGAGATCCTGAACAAGGTCAACACCACCGTAAACGGAAGAATTTCCTATTCCCTGACCTTCAAGCGGGACGAGGGTATCTCTTATCTTTCCTGGATCCCCTTCCTGGATGACAAGACGAAAGAGAAGAAATTTTACTGGAAGCCCTCGACATTCAGCTGGGACATGAACCTCTCGGAAAAAGACGACGAAAAGATCACCCGCAGCACGCAGGATACAATCACATCCTATGCCTTCAACATGTCAAAGAACATGGGTTTCAGCTATGACCCCTTTGAGTCCGTTAAGATCAGCTATAAACGCTCCATCATCAGCGACCTGCAGGACTACCGCTACGACACCTGGAGAATATTCACGGACCTTAGCTACGACAGCCTGATGAACGGCATTAATGTCGGGAACATATCCCGCATCACCGAGAACCTGAGCGTGAACTATAACCCGAATTTCAGCGTGTGGTTCAAGCCTCGCTTTACCTATGGAACGGGGTACAACTACAACACGCAAAACAACTGGGATTATGCGAACGTCTCGGTTTCCCGTAAATATTCCGCAACGATAACGCTGACCCTGAGTCAGATATGGGACACCTACGATAAAAAATTCAAAGACCTGGCGCGCCGTAAAGCGAGCGAAAAAAAGCAGGCGCCCGCACAGAAAGTGACGGCGCCGCCCAGGAAAACGGTGCCACGGGGAGATGAAGAAGATCCGCTTGCGGCAAAGAAGCCTGACGCGAAACAGACGCCCGCATACGGACAAGCTCAGGGGAATGTCCCCGGAAGTGATAAAGCGAAACGGAAAGGCATCACTGTTTCGGAACTGCTTGACAGGGTCGACGCCATCCGCCTGAATTTTTCGGAAAATTTTGCCCGGTCCAATGCGGGTATTACGGGCAGCGATTCGAGCAAAATATATAAGGACGTCACCTATAAATACCGCTACGGTTTCGGCGGCTATGAATATTTGCCGACGAATTATTTTCAGGGTTCGATCAGCCAGCCCCTGACAAATCAGCTGTCCCGCTCTTTCTCGGTGTCAAGCGGACTAAAATTTACACGTTCCCTGTCGCTGCAGCTGGACTATAAAGAAAGCATGAGCACGGGACGGAAATACCAGTTCAAGACAACTTCCGGCGACTATTACGACGAGATTATCCATATCATTGCCCATGAGGACACGCTGGAGCTGATGCCCTACGATTCCTCGATCACCCGGAACTATTTACCCCTCGGGGAAACGGGAAAAGAAGGCTTCGTTTTCCCCAATTACACGCTTTCCTGGAGGATCACTCCCAGCCAGTACAAATGGCTGAACGGAAAGCTGGATTTTATCAAGAGCATCAGCCTGCAGCATCAAATGTCAAGCACCGAAAGCGTCCGGTATAAATTCAACAAGGACAGCGGGCAATATTACATCGGCGAAGAATCGTCAACCTACAGCCTGAATTTCAGTCCGCTGATCAAGGCGGGCTTCAGTTTTGCCGGGAACCTCCGGACCGATATCGGCTACAACAAAACGATCAAGATCGACAACCAGGGCGACGTGACCCGCGACTACCAGAATGCGAGCGTTACCACGACCTATCAGGACAATATGACCTTTAATCTGTCCTATTCCTATAATAAAGGACTGAGCATTCCCGTGCCCTTCCTGAAAAAGATCGATGTGATCAACATGAAGAACGAGATCACCTTTTCGCTTCAGGGGAAATACGGACTGGACAAGAAGGTGGTCAAATCAAGCGGCAGCTTGAGCTTCGGGGACCCCAAGAACTTCCGAGTCAACTGGGAGATTGAACCGCAGGTCACCTATCGCTTCAGCAAGAACATCGACGGACGGTTTTTCTTTAAATACGGCCAGCGCATTGACAGGACCCAGGAACTTGACGGCGAGAACAAGAGCGATGATTATAAGGATTTCGGCGTAACCGTCACGATCAGGATAAGCGGATGATAAAACGCATGATAACATGGTTGCTTTCGATCAGTGCCCTGTTCTCGGGCGAACGGCAGTTCGACGCGCAGCGGGCGTTCCAGTTTCTGGAAAAACAGGTAACTTTCGGCTACCGCATCCCCGGCACCGATGACCATAAGGCGTGCGCCGACTGGATCATTGAACGATGCGGCGCCTTTGCCGATACGGTGATCGTCCAGTCGTTCAGCGCCTACAACCCCTTTGCGAAAAAGTGGGTGGATGCCCGCAACATTATCGCGCGTTTCAGACCCGGCGAGAGCGATCGCGTTATGCTCAGTACGCACTGGGACACCCGTCCGGTCTCCGATATGGACTTTGCGAAGCCTTTTATGCCCGTCCCCGGGGCGAACGACGGTGCGAGCGGAACGGCCGTGCTGCTGGAACTGCTTGACAAGATACAGGCCCTCGACATGAAAGCCGGACTCGACATCGTGTTCTGGGATGCCGAAGATATGGGCATCGCGGGAAGCGGCAGGTATTTTTGCCAGGGTTCGGAATTCTATGCGCTTCACCCCCTTGCGCCGGTTCCTCAGAAAGGCATTTTGATCGACATGATCGGGGATAAAGACCTCGAGCTTCCGATCGAAAAGAACAGCATGCTGTATGCCCCGGAACTTGTTATGTCTGTCTGGAATATCGCCGCTGAACTGGGGTATCAGCATATATTTAAAAAACAGACGGGTCCCGAGGTCTATGACGATCATGTTCCCCTGAACACCCTTGCCGGGATCCCGACGATCGACATCATTGATTTTTCCTATACCCATATGGGAAGGAATTTGTGGCACACAACAAAGGACCTTCCCGCCTTTTGCTCGCCCCGGAGCCTTCAGTGTGTCGGTGAAACATTATTATTATGGCTTTCCCGTCAATAAACAGTGGAATTTTACTATTTTATTTGATATGTTCATACATGGGTGAATTATGAAGTATCAATATCATGTACATAAGAATTTAAAGGCAGAGCAAAACGTCCCGGATTGGGACGCACCCGTATGGGCTGAAGCGGAAATCGCCGATCTGGCGTATTTCCACCCAAAAAGCAGCTGCCACCGCCCGCGGACACAGGTGAAGATCTGTTATAACCCGAGTGATATTTTTGTCCTTTTCCGGGTTGAAGACCGGTACGTCCGGTCCCGGCATACGGAATACAATGCGAAAGTGCATGAAGACAGCTGTGTCGAATGGTTCATTCAACCGCCCGGATCGGAGGGATATTACAATATTGAGGTCAACGGCGGGGGAACCCTGCATGTCAACTATATCATTGACCCGGAACGGGACGAAACGGGAAAGCGCCGCGATATGCGAAGCATCCCCCCGGATATTGCAAAAATGATCAAAATTCAGAGCACCTTGCCGCGGATCGTAGACCCCGAAATTGTGACTCCCGTCACATGGTTGCTGGCTATTCAAATTCCTGTTGAATTTTTCACCTATTTTTCACGAATTTATGACATAAATGGCTCAGTCTGGCAGGGCAATTTATATAAATGCGGAGATAAGACCTCACACCCGCATTGGGGAGCATGGAAGCCGATTGATGAATTGAATTTTCATCAACCCGCATGCTTTGGGCAATTCGTTTTCGATCCTTGAAAACCGGATCGTTACAGGATCTCAAAGGATTTCGGCAGCTTGCAGAACCATGGGGAATTTCCGGTTTATTTTATGTTAGCGTTGTCAAACAATCAATAAGGGGGATACGCCAATGAAGGAAAAAGGAGCTATGAAGGATTTTATTGTCGGTGACATGGAGGGAACGGTACTGTTCCTGGATATTAAAAATTTCCTGGGTATTTCGGAGATACTCACGCCGCGGGAAACCTACCTGTTCATAAAAAAAGTCATGGATCCCCTGGCGCTCTGCGTTTCGTCGTTTTCGGGTCATATATGCCAGGTGCAGGGGGACGCCATTATGGCGGTGTTCGGACATGATTCTCAAAATTCCGAGCATGCCCATAACGCCGTCAAATGCGCCCTGAAAATGATGCGGGAGCTTGAAGCGTTGAACCCGGTGCTTATCAATCAATTCAAAGTGCCGCTTTCCGCACGGATCGGATTATGCACGGGACCGCTGTATGCCTGTTTCTTTGACATGAACGGAAACACGGAGTATACCGTGATGGGCAAGACCGTGAATATCGCATCCCGCCTTCAGAAAATTAATAAAAAATATGAAACGAATATCTTGATAGATGAAAGCGTATTTGGTTATATTAAGAGAAATATCGTCACGCGCAGACTGGATATGATCGATATCGACGGTTGTTCGGAGCTGCTGCGCATTTATGAAGTGCTGTATATGCCGGAGGGTTATGACCGCGGGATCATTCTCAGGAAGGAACGCTATGAGCAGGGGCTCGAGTATTACTTCCAGGGGAAATGGGATGAGGCCATCCGCTGCTTTCTTCAGGTCAGCGAGGACCGGGCCAGTTATCTGATGATCGAAAAGTGCCGGCAGAATCAGGCTGACCTCCCTGACGGGGGCTGAGGCCTGCAGAAATAAGAATCGAGGTATTATGGAAGTTATACTGTTCATTTCCGGTGCTGTCACGGGCGCGCTGCTCGTGCTGCTCATGTTTCTGTGGATCAGGAAAAAGGACAGGATCACGATCGAGGAAGAACGAAAACTCAGGAACGACGCAGTCAATCAAACGATTCGCCTTGAAACCGAGAACCGCATTTTAAAAGAGAACACCCTTGAAAACGAGACGATGCAGAAAGCCCTGAGCGAAAAATTTGAAAATCTTGCGAACAGAATATTTGACGAGAAGGATAAAAAGAGTACGGACAAAATGAAATTCGTTCTGGAGCCGATCGGAAAGGATATCGAGCAATTCCGAAAAAAAATCGAGGAACTGCATACGGGAACGACTGACAGAATGACAATATTGACAACCCGGATCGAAGAACTGCAGAAGCTCAACCAGGTCATCACGGAAGAGACCAGCAATCTGACGCGCGCGTTGAAGGGCGACAATAAAAAACAAGGCAATTGGGGCGAGCTGATCCTGGAACGGCTTCTGGAAATGTCCGGGCTGAGAAAGGGAATGGAATACGAGACCCAAACATCTTTCAGTGAAGAAAGCGGACGCCTGCAGCCGGATGTCCTGATCAAACTGCCGGAGGATAAGCATCTGGTCATCGATTCCAAGGTTTCTTTCGTCGATTATGAAAAATACCTGCATGCCGACAATGAAACCGATGTTCAGAAGTATAAGAAATCCCTGATCCTTTCTATGAAACGCCATATCGACGGATTGCACGAAAAACATTATCAGAATCTCAACAATATCTTCTCGCCCGACTACGTGTTCATGTTCGTCCCGGTCGAGGGGGCTTTTACCACCGTGATGGAAAACGACCTTTCCTTATACCAGTACGCGATCAAGAAGAACGTCATTATGATCGGACCCTCGTCGCTTCTGGCATCCCTGCGGACGGTATCCTTTATCTGGCAGCAGGAAAATCAGGCCAAGAATGCGCTGGAGATCGCAAGTAAGAGCGGTGCCCTTTACGATAAATTCGTATCGTTTTACGAAGATCTCGAGAAGATCGGGAAGCAGCTGCAGCTTACCCAAAGAACCTATGATTCTGCGGTAAATAAACTCAGCACCGGACGGGGAAATTTGATCAACCGCGCCAATGAGATCAAGGAAATGGGTGCGCGTGCCACGAAGGAACTCCCCACGTCACAGTAATTTATAAAATAATTTGTTAACATTGCGGGCAGTTGCGGGTCTTATGATTGAGTAACAGGTTAGGACATGGTAAGAAGAACAGAATTTGAAACATGGATTAACGATTACCATGACCGGATCTACGCAACGATCTTTCATATCGTGGGAAATGAAGACGATGCACTGGACTGTACCCAGGATGTTTTTTTGAAGGCTTATAAGAAACGTTCGAGCTTTCGGGGCGAATCATCGCCCTATACCTGGCTCAGAAGCATTGCCACGCATCACGCCTTGAATTTTGTCACCCGCAACAAGACCTCGGGATGGAACGAATATCTTGATGAACAGTATGCCGGCGACACGGAAGAAAGCGAAAAGAAGGTTTTTCAGGCGGAGTGGCTGCGCCATCTGACAGAGACCGAGCGCAAGGTGGTCGAACTGCGAATTTATGAAAAACGTTCATTCCGGGAAGTGGCCGAGAAATTGAAAACAAGCGAGAACAGTGCAAAAGTCCTATACCACAAGGCAATAAAAAAATTACAGCAGGTCGTAAAATGAAATGTGAACATGTACAAGAGTTGTTTCCGGAATTACAGGAAAACGCGGAAAGGTTTCCGGAAGCCCGGGCTCACCTGAGATCCTGTCCGTCATGCAGCATGCTCTTTCACATCTTTCAGAACATTCAGGATGAGGCGGAGATAGAACTTCCGGCGCCGCGGCACGAATCGAACATTAAGAATATTCACAAAAAAATGCGGCGGCACGATGTGTTTGTCTGGTCCCGCCGGGTCACGACCCTGGCCGCCGTCATGATGCTGGCTTTCGTTTCCCTCTTTGAGATCAAACCCGTGGCCGCAGATATCGCGAATGTATCGGATGAGGTCCTGTTCCTCCAGTCCGATGCCGCGATCCTGCCCGAGATCACGCTTGACGAAGAAAACATGATAGACTATCTGGCCCGGTACGGGAACCTTGAAACCCTGGGAGAACTGTTTTGAAAGATCGCCCGAAGGAGAATCATATGAAAAAAGGACTTTTATTGATCGTGATCGCGTTCATGCTGACCGGGAATCTGTTCGCGGCCGGAAGAATGCAGAACGGTCCCGAACCCGCTCCGCAGTATTATCAATATATGGTGTTCAGGATGACGGAGGATCTTAAGCTCACATCCGAACAGGCGGAAAAATTGTTTCCCATCATGCATCCCTATCGTGAAGCAAAGCGCCAGCTGCATGAAAAAATGATGGTGCTCTGTGAACGGGCTTATCATGAAGACGCGTTTACTAAAAAAGACCAGGAATATTTTCTCGCGGAGGTCAAGCGGCTTCATCTTGATGAGCTTAAGCTCGACGACGAACTCTATGCAAAGGTGGAAACCTTCCTGGATCCGGACCAGGTCGTTAAGTTCATCTTTTTTGAACAGCGGTTCCGGATGGAGCTTTCCCGGGAACTGAAGGACCGTTATCAGGGAGAGCATAAAGAGCACCCCAAAAAGAAAATTGAATGGCGTCAGTGGAAAAACAAATAAAAAAAACAAATAAAAGGAGATAAACATGAAGCGTAAGACACTTCTCATCACAACGGTGGCCCTCTTGGTTGCCGGACTGGCTTTCGCCGGTAAAGGCTACCGAAACGATTCCCCGGGCCGCCCCATGAACGGGGGTATGATGGACCGGATGCCGGCGATGCAAATCCTGACCGAAGAAGAGCAGGCAAAGGTTCAGAAGGCCAGGGTTGAATTTGAAAAAAAGGCGATCCCGCTGCGTGCGGACCTTAAGGTGCTGCAGATCGAGATAGACCAGCTGATCCTTGCCGGGAAAAGCGAGAAAGACATCAGCGGCAAGCTTGCCCGGAAGAATGAAGTGACGGCATCGCTCGCCGCGGAACGGTTAAAACACCAGATCGAGGTGCGCGCGATCGTCGGCGAGGAAAAGTATCAGAAACTGGGTCTTCGTCAGGGAATGGCAATGAATGGCTGCGATAAGCCAGGTATGAAACCGGGTGGAAATATGCACGGCGGCAAGGCCAAAGGCGGCAGAGGCCAAAACGGCGAATGCTCCTATGGAAACACACCCCCTAAAAAGTAAGTATCCATCCATCGATACAAAAAAGCCCCGCAGATCTTCAAATGCGGGGCTTTTTTATTGGGCCGTCGTTTTGCTTATTTCAGGATGCGTTCGGCCAGTGTCTTTGCCAGAGCGGCACATTGCGCAAGGTCCTCTTCGGATGCGCCGTATTTTGCCTCGACCGGATCACCCACCAGGTCCCAGCCCAGAATGCCGGTCAGTTCCTTCAGGGTTTTAACGCCGCCGCCGCTCCAGGTCGCGGTGCCGATAACGGCCACGTACCGGCTTCTCATTTTTCTTTCGAGGAATTTGTCGACGACGGTCTTGACCGAGGGGAACAGGTCGTTATTATAAGCGGGAGACGCCAGGACAACGGCGCTGTATTTCCACACCGCGCTTAAAATATAGGAGGAATGCGTTTTGGACGCATCGAAAACAAGTACCTCCGGAACGCCGGATTCCTTAAGTTTTCGCGCGGTATGATCCGCCATCTCCTCCGTATGCCCGTACATGGAGCCAAAGATCACCACGGCGCCGGGGAGGGTGTTTTCCTGACTCCAGGCGTCGTAGCGCGACAGGACCCAGCCGGGATCGTTCCGGAATACCGGTCCGTGCGTAGAGGCGATCATTTTGATCGGAACGTCCCGCAGCAGTTCGTAAGCCCGCTGAACATTTTTCCCGTACTTACCGACGATATTGGAATAATACCTTCGCATTTCATCCTCGTAGGCGCCGAGGTCGACCTCGTCGTCAAAAATACCGCCGTCCAGCGTTTTGAAACTGCCGAAAGCATCTCCGGAAAACAAAATGCCGTCGGTTTCATCAAAGGTCATCATGGTCTCGGGCCAGTGGATCATCGGCGTGGCGATGAATCGCAGGGTGTGTTCTCCCGTTGAAAGAACATCGCCGTGTTCCACGATCTTCTTATTGGGGCAGTTGCCGTAAAAACCGTCCAGGAAACGGAAGGTGACACGATTCCCGACGACACAAAGCCCGGGAAATTCTTTCAGCAGGGCGATCAGAGCGCCCGAATGGTCGGGTTCGGTATGATTGACGATCAGGTAGTCCAGGGGCTTTTGACCCAGGATCGCCCGGATCTCCCGGATGAACTGCTCGGTTTTGGACACTTCAACCGTATCGACAAGTACCGTCTTTTCATCGTTAATAAGATAGGCATTATAGGAAATACCTTCCGGCAGGGGCCAGAGATTTTCAAATAATTGGGTCCGGCGGTCGTTGACCCCGACATAATAGGTATTTCCGGATAATCTGATGTTGCGGTTCATGGGTCGTTCTCCCTAAGATAAACTTCAATTCAAGCTATAATATACAACATAAATTCTAGGATAATACTATTCGCGCAATTTTACCAGGGTCACCCCCACGCCGCCCTGTTCGGGCGCGGCAAATTGATAATCGGCCACACGCCTGTCTTTCGAAAGCAGGTCATGGATGATCTTCTGAAGAATGCCGTTCCCGGTCCCGTGAAGGATCTCAAGGTGTGACATGACCGACAAAACCGCTTGGTCGATGAATTTATCCGTTTCCGCCAGGGCGTCCTCGGCACGCTTTCCGCGAAGATCCAGCCGGTATGTGCTGCCTTCCTGCGAATAGGTGAGCGAGGTGAATGTTCTTTGCCGGATCTTCCGGGGCGGTTCCAGCCAGTCCACCTGCAGGCGAAGCCGCGAGCCGTCGACATCCACCCATATTTTTTTGGTTTTCTGATTAATTTCGAGGATGCGTCCGTTCTGTCCCAGGCTGACGACGTAAACGTCCATGCCGGCGGAAAGGTCGCTGAGCTTCAGTTTGGATGCGGGGGGATCGGTCTTTTCCACCCGCTTTTCCCGGACAAGGTTTTCCGCGGAACGAAAGACGGTCTGTGCATTCTTGATCGCAGAGGTGCTTGCCTGGCGTTCGCGGATCTCGCGAATACTGGCTTCCAGTTCGCGCCGCAGGTCCGCGATCATGGCATCCGCTCTTTTTACGGCTTCTTTTTCGGCGTGTTTATATTTGTGGTCGATGTCACCCTTTTTTTCATTGATGTAATCCAGTTTATTGCGGTAGTCATTTTCCAGCTGCCGGGTCTCCTTGAGCTGCAGGTCGTAGCGCGCGATCTTTCGCTGCAGGTCCAGGATCAGGCGCTCAAGTTTTTCCCGCTGCTTCCCTACCCGTTCGCGGGCATGGGCGATGACCCGTTCATCCAGCCGGTAACGCGTGGCGATCTCAATGGCATAGGAACTTCCCGGAATACCGAGGATGAATTCGTAGTTCGGTTCAAGATTCCGGTCATTGAAATTCATGCTGCCGTTCTCGAAGAGCGGGTTTTCGAAGGCCAGGGTTTTCAGGGCCCCGTGGTGCGTGGTGGCGATCACGGTCGTGCCGCGTTCGCTCAATACCTTAAGCAGCCCTTCCGCCAGCGCGGCGCCTTCGTCGGGATCCGTGCCGGTCCCCAGTTCGTCGATCAGCACCAGGCTGCTGCGGGTGGCTTTTTCCACAATATGCTTCAGGGATAAAATATGAGATGAAAAGGTAGACAGCCCGCCGTCGATAGACTGCCCGTCGCCGATATCGACAAAGATCTGATCGTATTCCGGAAGCAGGGACGAAGCCTCCGCGGGGATCAGCATGCCGGCCTGGTTCATGACGGCAAGAAGGCCGATCGTTTTAAGGGTTACGGTCTTGCCGCCCGCATTCGGTCCGGTAATGATAATGCCGCACTTGTCCTCGGGCAGACTAAGGTTGAGCGGGACCGGCTCGCGGGTAAAATGAAGTTCCAGGTTCCTGCCGTTCCTGATATGAAGATGGCGCGTCGAATATCCTGGCATATCGCAGTGATACGCGATCGACAGCTGCCCTTTTGCATGAATAAGGTCGAGTTTTTCCATCATCCGGACAAGGGCCTCGACAGCCGGAACGTATTCCCGTACTTTTCCGGTGATCTCAAGCAATATCCTGTGGACTTCCGCATGCTCGGCCTGCCGGGCCTGATACAGGTCATTGTTCATCTCAACGATGACCATGGGCTCCACATAGACGGTTTGGCCCGTCTGGGACTGATCGTGAATGATCCCGGGCGCCTTCGATTTTCGGGAGGCGCGTATCGGGATCACCTGGCGGCCGTTCCTGAAAGCGACGGCATCTTCCGCGGCGATGGACTCTTCGGTCCACTGCGCCGCGATCTGA
>CALMFL010000255.1 GCA_937862595.1 uncultured Fidelibacterota bacterium | reverse complement strand
GTTTTTCGCGGCTTTGGCGATATCGGCATGGATCCTGCTGCCGTACCTTTCCGCAAGATAGGAGGCAAAGGCGTAGCCGGTGTTGTAGACGATCTCGTTGCCGATGCCGGAATGGCCGAAATGGCTGACATCGTTCCATGTCATAATCCGTTCGTTGATCGCCGCTTCGCGCAGGATCATGTCGCGGTGAGAGTCCCAGGAATCGTGCCGGGCATGTTCATACTGATACTGTGCAACGCCTTCCGCCCACCACATCGGGACAATGGAGTTGGCGATGGGAAAGGAACCGATCCCTTTCGGGTATTCAAGGACGATATTTTCCTTCATGGGAATGTCCCGGTCGATCCACTGCACATAGAACATGGGGATAGTGATGGGATACTTCATCGACGCGCCGAGAGAGATGATGTGCGAAAATTCATGGGTCAGCACATTCCACATCCACTGATGGTTCCCCCGCAGGTCGAATTCGAGGGGAGAGGCCCAGATCAGGATCTTATTGTCGAAATAATAAGCCCCGCCGTTGGCGTAATCATCCGTATCCTGGACGATGATGTGCGTTTTTTCTTTGGGCTTCCACTGATACAGTCCCGTGACATGGGGATAAATGGTCTCCGCCACTTCGATCGCCATGCGAACCGACCATTCGGTGCCTTCGTGAAAATGAAAGATAAAATGTTCCGTTTCCACGGTCTGCCACTTCAGCTCGGGATGATGGGGCTCGTTTTGGGCGAAGAGGGGGGGCAGGCACAGAAAAGCGAAGAGAAGGGGGAGGATGTATCGTTTAAGGGTATGCATCTTATTTCAGTATCGCGGGTTTGACAAAATAGGTTTCCGTTTTTATCCCGTCGCTGACCGTGACCTTTGCGATATAGACGCCGGATTCAAACCGGTCCGTGCGCCAGACGACCTCGTTCCACTGCAGGTCGACGGGAGCTTGCGTGAGGGTTTCCGCATGGCGGCCGCTCAGCTGATAGATATCGATGCTGACGCTTTCGGCGCCGGTCGCGAAATAGCGGAATTTCGTGATCCCGTGCTCCGCGGGATTGGGATAATTGTAGATCAGGGCGTTCCTGATCAGGGTCTCCGAAACCACGGTGACGGCAGGCTGCAGTGCATGCTGCGCGTTGCGGTGGACCGCATCCTTGCCGCGGTATCCCCAGTAGACGGAATCGGAAGGCAGCTGATAGATGCAGCCGTCCGCGACCAGCCAGGCGGTGTCGGCGGAGACCTGTTCCATGAACAGGGAGGCGGCGTTCACCGGCGCGGGAAGGGAAAAGGCTCGCATGGCGTTCTTCTCGTAGACGTCGATCACGCCCGCGGGATCATAGGCCAGGATCCTCGGTTCGCCGTCAAGGTAATAGACCCGGAGCTCCCGGTAATTCTTAAAGACGGGGAAACCGTCAAGCAGATAGCCCCTTTGGGTGAAGGCGGACAATGTCGGCCGTCCGTTAAAGGCGGTCAGGGCAAGAAATTCGAATACGCCGTCATCGTTCAGGTGGATCGGGACCATGTCCGAGAATTGATGCTCTTCGGCGCGCAGGGGAATTTCCGGGAGATCGTCGATAAAATGGGAGATCGTGAGAGCGGGCCTGAAACCGTATTCATATCCGACGGTCAGCATGTTGTTCATTACCGCGGCCGCAGGGGCGTTGACATATCCCCATTCCTCATCGATGACAAACGGAATGAAGGGAAACGAAGCGGTATCCAGTTCGCTGAGGGACCAGGTGCCGATATCCAGGATGAAGGCGGGATTTCCGGTTTCTGCGGGGGGGAGGAACAGGGAATCGTTCCAGAGCGAGATATGGCTGAGATCGATCGAATGCGTGGTGTTCCCGTAAGCGCTTTCTGTCAGCGCTAAGCCCGGACCGCTATACGAAAGCCGGCTGAAGCGGGCTCCGTCGTCCCCGTTCACGACCTGCAGAAGGTCATTTTCGAAGGTAATCAGCGCGGTACGGCCTTTTTCATAGGCATCGGCGTGACGGTAGATCTCGACCAGGCCTGATCCGTTGTACAGGAACAGCGAACTGTCGCGATACCCGATCAGGGCCTCTGAAAGGGAAGACGCGGGCGGCAGGGCGGTGCTCATTTCGTCAAAGACCAGTCCGGAAAATATCCGGTCGGCCGGCGGGTCAATAACAAGTTGAATAACTGCGGAGTCGGCGTAAAACTTAAAATCGCGGATCGCGATCCCGCTGGGCCGGCCGCTGACGCTGCGCGTATCGGGATGTGTCGTGTCGTTGAACTGCAATTTATAGGAGGCCGGATTGTTGTCGTTGAAGCCGGGATTGTCCTTGAACCACATATCCCATTTCCAGCCGTTGTTGACCGAAGGGTCGAAGGTTCCGTAGTATTTTCCGATATCGTCGCCGCCGTCGGCTTCAACGAGGTTGACCATGGGCACGTCGGCGCCGTTGGGATTGCCGCCCATGACATCCGGTTCGACGATGCGCCAGATCAGGATCCCGGATGCCGGCAGGGAAAGGTCGTAATTGCTGATGCCGGTCACCACGCCGTTCGTCCGGGTGTACTGCACCAGGCCCATGGAATCCAGGGCCTGGAGCATCGCCAGGGGATCGTTGATGTCGGCGCGTGACCAGTTAAGGGAATCCGCCCAGATGCCCGTGTTTTTGCGGAATTCGATCAGAAAGTATTCGTTGCTGCTGACCGAAAGGCGGTAGACCTCATCGGGAAGCAGGCGCAGACTGCGGGAGGACGTGATCTCAACCGGGAGGGAAGCGCCGAGCAGACAGCGTTCGAAAGCGCTTGGCTTAACGGGGCATAATCCGCCGGTATTGTTGGACCCCTGGTCCATCAGCCCGAAGATCCCGGCGCCCGAGCGTCCGGTTTCCGTATCGTAAAGGGGCGGAAGACCCAGGAGCATGCCCGTGAGAAGGATCTCGGTCCCGTTCAGGGCGATGTTGATCTTTAGCTGATTCTGCATTTCCGGGAGAACGACGCCGCGCCGGCATCCGTTCGCGGTCAGAAAGGCGTATTTCTCCGCGGGGAGATAAGTTGAAAGATAGTCGTCGTCAAAATAAAAGGAAGGGATATCGAAGGGCGAATCGTCCAGGTCGATATTGAAATCCTGACCGACGCCGGCGTGATAGATGATAACGCCGTCGTTGTCCGCCTGGAATTCGCCGGAATCCACGGCCGCTTTCACCGATTCGTAGACAAGTCCGGCCAGCCGCTGATCGAGGCTGTCGGGGTTGGCGTAATAGCGCATCGGCTGGCTGAGGACATAGGATTCGCCGCCGAGGGGCAGCAGCAGGCTGTCGTCCTGACTGATGCGGATCCTTCCGCCGGAGACCGAATTCCAGTAATGGTCGATGAAGGTGAGATGCGCCCGAAAATACGCGCGGTCATGAGGCAGGGGGTCCAGGACATAGCTTGTGTCATGTCCGGTCCATTCGGTGGTCAGGAAACGCCCGTCGCCGGTGGTCACCCAATGATTGTCTGTCTGGAATTCAACGCGCAGCGTGACATAATCGCGCGTTCCCGGAGAGACGAGCGGGAAGAATATTTCTGCATTTAAGGGGATAAAGATGAATAAGATCCACACCCATAAGACAACTTTTTTCATGATTCTTTCCGGTTGACGGTGAATTAGAATTCGTAGCGCAGGCTGTAGCGCATCGTATTGGCCAGAGGATGCCCTTCTTTTCCGCCGGTATAGGCGAAATCAAAGCCGAGGCCTTTGTAAATGAAACCGAATCCCACGGTCGGGCTCATCACATCACCGCTCTTATCATAAATAAAGCCGGCCCTCAGCGCGAACATCTTGTTGTAGATATATTCAATGCCGGTATTGTAGATCAATTCCCTCAGCTCGTTCCGGAACGAGCCGGTGGCGGCCGATCCGACTTCCGGCGTATCCTCGGTGTACTGGCCCGCATTGCTGCCGAAGTCGCCCCATCCGACCGGATTCCCGGTTGAACTGTAGGTTCCCGGACCGTCCACGATCGCATCGGTTTCCGTGTTGACCCAGTAGCCCTCGGTCCCTGCAAGGCGAACGAAATCGATCCGGTCGCCGTAGGCGTTGTGCCAGCCCTGTTCGTTTCCGTTCGCATCGTAACCGCCGATGATGTAGTCACCGCTCAGATCGATGTCGCCCTTGTAGCGCCAGTCATCGGTAAACGAGGTAAAAATGCCGACGAACCAGTTGTCGGTATAGGATTCTTCACCGTAGGTCGTTTTGAGGGGATTTCCCAGCTCGATGATATAGTTTTCGTTCGCATCCATGGAAGGATGGCTGCTCGCCAGAATGCGGTTGATATCCAGAACGAAGGAGAGGTCGTTATGTTCATGCTTCAGGATATTCAGGCTCAGTCCCATTTTGAGATTGGTCGGCTGCGGGTCGGCCTGGGCCTTGTCCACGAACGCGATCTTCGGACCGACATTGGACACGCTGAATCCCAGGTCAAGGCGGTCGTTCAGCAGATTGCGGATCTGATACCCAAGGTCGAAACCGAAGTGGAAGGAATCGCCGTTCCCCGAGCTTGTCTGTTCCGTTCCGGTCGCTACCGGACTTAACATCTGGTAGGCGAACTTCAGGTTGACGCCGATCGCGGAGTTTTCTTTGATCTTGGTCGCATAGGAGGCGCTGACCGCCGTCATGTAACTGTAGAAGGTCCCCAGTTCGTTGCCGAACTCGTCGGTCCATTTTTGTTCGCCCAGGTTGAGGTAGATCGCATGTCCGCCGAACACGCCGACATTCGGGACCGAATAGGCCCCTGCCAGAAATGTATAATACATGTCATTGACCAGGCTCGGCAGCCATTTGGCATACATTGCGCCGATCTGATTGTGTTTTACAAAGGCAAGGCCCGCGGGGTTATAATAGGAGGCGTACGCATCATCCGTGATCGCAACCTGCGCCTCGCCCATGGCTTCGGCCCGTGCGCCGGGGGCGATCAGCAGCCAGACGGCGCCGGTATTGGTGATGGCGGATGCGGAGGAGAGGATCATCGTGATCCCCAGCAAGATTGCTACTGCGTTTCGTTTCATAAAACATTTCTCCCAAAAAAAATGAGCGATCTTATAACGCTCAAAAGGTTGTCGCTACAAGATGTGACATCTCACTGTCCAAGTCTGTTGTGTCAAGCATCTTTAACGAACGGATATGTTTTTTGTTACCTCTTTTTATAACGGTTAAATATTGGGATTAAAATCAATAATGTCAATCAAAAAATGTCATTTCATCCGTTATGTTCGTTCTTTTCAAGATCCAGGATCCGGCGGTTGAATTCATCGACGTTCTCGAAGTCATGGTAGACGGAGGCGAAGCGGATATAGGCGACCTTGTCGATGCGCCGCAGGGCGCCGATAATGACCTCGCCGATGTCCTTCGACGGGATCTCGCTCAGTCCTTCGGTCAGGATCTTATTTTCCACTTCCTTGACCATGGAGGTGATGGTATCCATGGAAACGGGCCGCTTGACGCAGGCCAGCATAATGCTCCGGATCAGCTTTTCGCGGTTGAACTCTTCCCGTGTGCCGTTGGATTTTACCACCAGGGCGGTGGTCAGGCTGACATATTCGTAGGTCGTGAAGCGGTACTTGCAGCGCTCGCACTCCCGGCGGCGCCGGACCCCGTTCTCCTTGGTCAGGGGGCGGGAGTCGATCACTTTATTTTCCTCGTATCCGCAATTCGGACATCTCATAGACGGAAATCCTCATAAAGGGGATGGGCGCTGCTCAGCTCGGCCACGTCCCGTTTCGCCCGTTCCAGCACGGCCTCGTTTTCGGGATCGCCGATGACCTTGTCGATGATCGCCGCAATGCGGCGCATGTCGTCCTGCGTAAACCCGCGGGTGGTCAGGGCCGGCGTGCCCAGGCGGATGCCGCTGGTAACGAAGGGACTGCGGTCGTCAAAGGGCACCATGTTCTTGTTGCAGGTGATCCCGATGGATTCAAGCAGTATCTCGGCGCTCTTGCCGGTAATGTTCTTATTGTGCAGGTCCGCGAGCACCAGATGGTTGTCGGTCCCGCCGGAAACCAGGTCGAATCCGTACTCGATCAGCGCGGCGGCAAGCGCTTTTGCATTCTCGATGATCTGTCGGCAATATACCTTGAATTCAGGTTTAAGAGCTTCGCCGAAGGCAATGGCCTTCGCCGCGATGATGTGCATCAGGGGTCCGCCCTGGATCCCCGGCATGACCGTGGAATCATAGATCTCCGACATCATTTTCAGCCGCCCGGATTTGGGTGCGACCATGCCGAAGGTGTTCTCGGCATCCTTGCCCATCAGGATCATGCCGCCGCGCGGACCGCGCAGGGTCTTATGGGTCGTGGTGGTCACCACATCGCAATAGGGGATGGGGGACGGGTGCAGGCCGGCTGCGATCAGTCCGGCGGGATGCGCGACATCGGCCATTAAAAAGGCGCCGATCTCGTCGGCGATCTCGCGGAATTTGGCAAAATCGTAGTGGCGGGAATAGGCGCTCGCTCCGCAGATGATCAGCCGGGGCTTGTGTTCCCGCGCTTTGCGGACGACGTCGTCGTAATCGATCAGGCCGGTCTCTTTTTTTACGCCGTAGCTGACGATATGGTACAGTTTTCCGGAGAAGTTGACCGGACTTCCGTGGGTCAGGTGGCCGCCGTGGGAAAGGTCCATGCCCAGAACGGTGTCGCCGGGCTGAAGGAGGGTGAAGTAAACCGCCATGTTCGCCTGGCTTCCGGAATGGGGCTGAACGTTCGCATAGTCCGCGCCGAAAAGCGCCTTGGCGCGGTCGCGGGCCAGGTTCTCGGCCTGGTCGACGAATTCGCAGCCGCCGTAATAGCGTTTCGCGGGATACCCTTCGGCATACTTGTTGGTCATGATGTTTCCGGAGGCTTCCAGGACCGCCCGGCTGACGAAATTTTCGGAGGCGATCATTTCCAGAGAGGATTGCTGGCGCTGCAATTCTTTCTTTAGGGTGCTGAACACTTCCGGGTCGAACTGTTTGATATGCTCGTACATGCTACCGCCGTTATTTTTGGGTGAGTGAATGGATCTTGTCGACGCGCCGCTGATGCCGGCCGCCCTCGAATTCCGTTGCGAACCATACGTCCAGGATCGCATCCATTTCTTCGAAGGTGGTCGTGCGCGCTCCCAGGGCGAGGATATTGGCGTTGTTGTGCCTGCGCGCCATCTCGGCGTGATAGGGGCTTGTGCACAGGGCCGCGCGGGCGCCGGCCACCTTGTTGGCGGCGATGCTGACCCCGATCCCGGTACCGCAGATGACGATCCCGGTCGCGTCCTTGTGCTTCGGAAGCGCTTTTGCAACGGCGACGCCGAAATCGGGATAGTCGACGCTTTCGGGGGAATGCGTTCCCAAATCCAGAACAGAATATCCCATGCGCCCGAGATAGTCGGTCACATGGGATTTTGCTTCAAATCCGGCGTGGTCGGACCCGATGATCACGACTCGACGGTTACGGTCCTGGTCAGCCACGAATATTTAGCTCCTAAAGGTTTATAGGTATTCGCGTTCACTTTATTGACCTCGCCGATCAGAAAACGGTCTTTCGCCTTGGCGATCGTAAGGTCGTTGTCATAAAGATATTTCATTCTGAACTGGGCGTTGAAGTTGCCGAGTTCGCGTGATTTTTTGTAGTCTTCATAGGCCATATGGTAGACGATCTTGTCGTTGCAGTCGATCTTTCCTTTTTCAAGGCTTACGATCTCCGCCAGCGATTCAAGCACTTTCCCGCGGGTGGCGTAGGCCTCTTTGTTCTGCGGGGAGACCTTTATCGCTTCGGAGATAATGCCGTAGGCTTTCTCGTAATTCCCGAAATCAAGGTTCTTGAGCGTGATATCGATCTGCATGTTGATGTCGCGGGGGTTTTTTTGCGCATAATCTTCCAGGACTTCCAGCGATTTGGCCATTTCGTTGTTGTATTCGTGGCATTCGGCCAGTTTCTTTACCAGGGTGATATTGCCCGTGTTGAACTGCAGCGCCAGGCGCCCGACCCGGATCGCCTCGTTGTAGTCCCGGTCGTTGAAAAGAGCGTTCATGTACTTCAGCGCCTTTGAGGCGTCGGCGGTGTTGTTTTCCCAGGCCTGCTTATAGAATTCCTTCGGATCGCGCCCCATTTTTCCGAGGACGGAAATGATCGAATTGATGGCATCGTTGTTCTCGGGTTCCAGTTCAAGGATGCGTTCCCAGATCTCCAGCTCGTGGTCGTAGAGACCCAGGCGGTCCAGGGTGTTCGCATGTTTCACAAGGTATTCCACATCGTCGAGATAAAGGGCGTTGTACTGCTGATAAACGTTCTCGGCGCCTTCATAATCGCCCGCGCGTTCCTTATAATACCCCGAAAGCTGCAGCAGGTATTTGTTCGTCCCGTCATAGGTCAGTCCGCGGTCAATGAAATACGCGGCGGAATCCGGCATGCCGAGCTTCATGTAGCATTGCGCAAGGTCCTTGAAGAGGGGGTCGACAAAATTCTCCGCGCAGCCCAGGGAAATGATCTCTTTATAATTCCGGATCGCATCCGTCCAGGCCTGCTGGAGCATGTACTGGTTCCCGTTGCTGAGCCTGAACTTGCATTTGTTCAGGATCTCTTCTTTTAAAACCTGTTTCTGCGCCGTGATCTCATTTGTCTGGGTTTGCGTCTGGGGGGGTACGCACTGATAAAATCCTGCCGCCAGCAGCAGCATGAAAAGTCCCAGGCGAACAGTGTTTCTCATTCTCGTCATTGTCCTTACTCCTATCTGTATTTTCCGCGCGTATTGAACCATGTTTCCGCAATGGCGATACTCACGTTGAGGTGATATACCATCTCATTGACATAAATTGGGACAATCCCGGTCTCTTCATAGATAGTGCCTCTATTGTACTCAACAATAAAGGCAGCATCGATCCGGTTCTGGAATTTGGTGAACGGTATTCCGATACCGAGAGTCAGACCGAAGGTTTGTACGGGGATCCCCTGAGAATCCGCCATGTACTGCTGCTCGTAGAATAAACCGCCCCGGTAGGTCAGCGACCGGTAATAGGGCACATATTCGCTGAGTTGTCCCTGCTTTTCAAATCCGATCCCGTAATGATTGAAAGGCCTTACGCGCGAGCCTTCATAAAAGGGATTGAACGAAAAATCGGATGCAAGGCCGTCAAATTGATATTGCATCCAGTCAACAGAGAAAATATAACGAGATGCCGGCATGAATGCAAGACCTACGCGAATTTGATTGGGGAAGACGGCCGTGTTGTCGTAAAGGACCGTATCGATGTGGGAATAAAAATACGAGGAAGAAGAGGCCATGTAATTGATGATCTGCCGGCGCGAAGAACTGTTCACGTAGGAAAAGGCGGCGCCGAGGGATAATTGTTTAAAGGGGCGAAGGGTGATCCCGCCTGTCAGCTGCGTGCCGGTGAACCCCTCGTCATTCTCGATCGTCACGGGGGTCAGGGCGGCCGACTCAAAATCGATGTCTTTGGTGATCGTGTAGCCGCCGATCAGGAAATCAAGGCTGACGCCCAGGGCAAGCTGCCGTTTTTCGAAGAAGGAATATCCGACCCCCAGGGAGGCGGCGTAGATGTTGCCGACGGAACGGGCGATCTCGCTGTAACCGTTGACCTCGTCGACGATCTGATAGGAGGCGCGGGAGGAGGTCAGGGGATGGATCCCAAGCGTGAAAGCGCCTTTTTGGGCCAGGGGGAATTTCAGCATGCCGTACGAAAAGCCCGTATAATTGCTGGTGTTCCCGGTAGCAACGATGGCGTTGTGATTGCTCTGGACGGACATTTCCATTCCGGCTTTCTTAATAAAGGCAAGGTTCGCGGGATTCTGAAGGTTCGCGGACAGGGAATCCGAGTAGGCGACGGAGGACTTTCCCCGCCCCAGGGCGGCCACGGAGTAATTCAGTCCGACCTTGCCGATGCCGTAAAGCTCGAAGACCCCGGCGAAACCGGCGTTAAGCGTTAAAAGCAAAATCAGAAGGGCTATTTTTTTATTCATCTCTAACCTTTGTATAAACAATATCCAGGGTGGATAATGCGGGAATGATCCTGATCGAATTGAAGGAATTGTATTCATTGTTCAGATAAAAGAAGACGCCCTCGTAGTTCATGTCCGGGGGATTGGAAACGAGATATTGCAGAAGCTGGGAAATATCCACCCTGAGGGTGTCGTCCAGGGCGGTGAACGGGGCGGATGCCGCCGTATAAATATAGGAGATGCTGTCGGCGTCCCAGTGATCGGTCCTGAACAGGCGGGCGGTAAGGGTAAGGGTGTCGCCCGCGGCGACCGAGCTGTTGTCCCGGTCGACGACCAGGTTCAGTCCGGCTTTGTTCAAAAGATGCGTCGGACCAAGCAGGGTGTCTTCGCGCAGACTGTCCAGGGTGATATAGGTCCGGAAAATATTGCCCTGCGCAAGGATGAAGAGGCTGTCCGCGTACGAAGCGCTGCTTTCGGCATACTGGATGTCGCCGCTCCCGTAGACATAGAAGAGGCTGTCCTGCAGATAAACCCCGTTCGTATCGTAGAGGCTGCAGTCCAGGACCAGGCGCGGCCTTCTGTCGTCGACGGACGAGCTGTATTCCAGGGTGCTGAACGCGATCATGCCTTCGGAACGATGGGATTTGGTTACCGTGAAACCGTTATTGACATATGACCCGCTGGGATACAGATACCATTCTCTGATCATGTCGATATCCATCGGAATAAAGATGGAATCGGCATCCACCGGGATGCTGACCGTGCTGTAGTGCGTTGCCCGTTCCCGAATATTCGAAAAGACCTCATCCACATCGCTTACATTTTCCCAATACAATGCCCTGTCGTTGTCCAGCAGGTTAATATCCAGCGAAATGTTGCTTTCGCTGCCCCAATAATCAGCGGTATAGAAGAGGACGTTTGCATTTTTTATTATCAAATCAACGGAATCCGGGAGGGCGGTCAGGGTTGCAAAGTTCGTGAATTTTATGAGGAATTGTGCTTCGAGTCCGTGGTAATAGCCGGCCTTATTCTGATAAAGCAGGTTTCCCGATGCCTCGGCGTTCATGTTCCTGACGCCGGTGATGATCGTATGGTCGTAGCTGAGGGTATCCAGCAGCAGGGTCCGGTTCCCGAAGGGTGAGCGGAAGATGCCGCTTTCGCAGGATGCCGCAAAAAACAGAAGCATTAAACAAAAAAAAGCCAAAGTAAAAATACTTTGACGTCGTTTTGCGGATGTGTTTCCGGCACTAGAGGATGTCAAGGAATTCATATAGTTCTTTTGCAATTGGGCCCCAAAATTCTATGTTATTGTTCGATGTGTTTATGTTGAACGTCGTATTATGTTCCTTCTTTGCGAGCAAAATCTCATTTATTTTTTTGCTCTTGAGCAGGGCGCCGGCCTTGTTCTCTTTTTTTGAACTCAGGCGGATGATCCCGTCGGAATGTTCCAGCGCGCTGCGGAGGAATTCGGCCGGGTCCGAGAGTGCCGCGGGATCCTGGACATTGAAATGTTCCAGCGCCTCGGCCGGGAAAGCAAAGAAAGGTTCATCCTCGCTGATCACGGTGACGACCTTGATCTTTGAGAACCAGGGATGGTCCTTCAAGACTGTTTTCATCATGACGGGGACCAGCGCCGAGTGCCAGTTGTAGCACAGGATCACGTCCGGCTGCCAGTACAGGCGCTCCAGGGTGGTTAGCGCGGCATGGCAATACATCAGGAAGGTATTGAAAACATTGCCGTTCTTCGGCTGGAGGTAATTGCTGGTCACCTGCTTGGTAATGTCGCGGTAGAATTCCGGATAGATATTAAAGTAGACCTGCACGCGCGAATCCGGGATGAACGCCGATTTGACGGATGATACGCAGGCCTCGCCGCCGACGCTGACCGGGATCTCCTTCAGCCGGATCACCTCGCGCAGAATGTATTTCCGTTCGGAGATATAGCCGTAACGGGGCAGGAACACCCGAACGTCGATCTTGTTCTCGTTGAATATTTTTGAGGTGTTGGAAATGAAGTCCCCTTCGGTGGAAGACGGCGTAAAGGGGGAAACACGCTTTGCGATGTTATATATTTTCAGGTTCATACCTTTTTCTTGGTTTTAATGCAGTAAACATTAATGTAAATTTACGAAATAAATTGATGTGTGTCAATCTTTAAACCAATTATATAAATTGCGAAATAACCGTTAAGGAACACGAAAATATGATGATAAAAGTTCGGAATTGCAGAGAAAGGGGGAGGATTGTGCAAGTGAACAAAAATTCGCGCCGGCCGTAAGAATAAACTTGTAAAAATGGTCAGAAATGATAAACTTTGATACGCAACACAGGTGAGAAATGGAAAAACTGGCGAATGAAAAAATACGGCGGCATCTGCGGCATCTGGTGATCCTGATCGCCGCGTGCATCTCGGTCTACTTTTTAAAAGAACTCCGCAACATCTTTATTCCGCTTATCCTTGCGGTTTTCTTTGCGTTCATGTTTTCTCCCATGATCAGTTTCCTGACAAAGAAACGCGTTCCGAACTTTGTCATTATCCTTTTATTGCTGGTGATCGTCAGTGTCGTACTTTTCCTGATCGGCACCCTGGTCTTCGCAAGCATCTCCTCGTTCGCCGGCGAATTCCCGAAATACCAGGATAAGCTGGTGCTGACATTCCAGAACGTGCTGTCGCAATTCAAGATCCCCATGGAGGATGCGCAGTACTTCTTCAGAAGCAAGGTGAACTGGTTCGAACTGGCGAACCGCATTTCCCTTCAGTCCTTCATCACGTCCACGATGGGGAGCTTCCTGGATTTTATCGTTTCGCTGATCCTGATGATCCTGATCCTGCTGTTCATTATCGCCGAGCGGAAAAAGCTGGAAGAACGCCTCGCGGCGCTGATCCTGAACTTCAAGGGACAGAACCGTCCGGAGATCATTCCCGAGATCCAGAAGAAGATCCAGACCTATATCACCCGGAAGACGATCATCAGTTTCGGGACCGCCGTATCGGCGATGATCATCGCCTCGTTTTTCAAGCTTGATTTTATCATCATAATCGGAATGATCACCTTTCTGCTCAACTTCATCCCGAGCATCGGGTCCATTATCGCCACCCTGTTCCCCATGCTGATCTTCCTGCTGCAATACGGACTGAACGGCAATTTCCTCCTGGTCTCAACCTTGCTGATCTCCAGTCAGTTCCTCTTCGGAAATGTTCTGGACCCGCGCTGGCTGGGGCAGGGGCTGAAACTCTCGCCCTTGTTTATTATTGTTTCATTGTTTTTCTGGCACTGGCTGTGGGGTCCGATCGGCATGATCATTTGCGTGCCCCTGCAGTCGATCCTGGGGCTGATCCTGCAATATACCGGCGGATTCTATGCGCTTCGCGCGATCATGGGGGAAACCCTGCCGACGGACACTCCCTAAGGCGGCTTATCCGATCCGGTAGGCGCAATTGGCATTAAAATACGATCTCACCGTTTCCCACTCGGGGCTTGTCAATCCCCATTTGCCGATCACGTTGGCCTTGTTTCTCCGGAGGTCATGGAAATCCGACCCTCCGGTGTACGGCAGGCCGTGCCGCGTGCAGTGATCCATCAGTACGCGGGAAAAGGAGCGCGAATGGTTCGGGTGATAGGCTTCGAACCCGTCCACGGGCAGTTTTTTCAGCACATCGAAGGCAAGTTCGAGGTGATACAGTCCCGGATGCGCCAGGATGCTCACGCCTCCCGATGCCCGGATGAGGTCCAGGGCTTCATAAAAATCAAGCCGCGCCTTGGGCACGTAGGCGGGCTTCCCGTCCCCGAGATATTTTTCGAAGGCCGCATTAAAGGACTTGACATGACCCGACGCGATCAGGGCGCGCGCGATGTGCGGACGTCCGAGGGTCGTGGAGGGGGGGCAATTCTTTTTTACATCTTCCAGCGTGACGGCGACCCCCATGCCGCAAAGACGCTCGCACATTTTTCCTATCCGCTCGTAGCGGACCTTCTGAAAATGTTCCAGACAGCTGATAAACGCTTTGTCCTCCGGATCGAAGCCGTAGGCAAGAAGATGCAGTCCGGTATGCTCGTATTCGACCGAAAGTTCAACCGCGGGAACAGAAACCCCGTGAAAAGCATTCCTGAATTCTTGAAATCCTTCAAAGCTGTCGTGATCCGCGAGGGCGGCGGCCTGAATATGTTCCTTGTCGAGCATCGCCGCGATCCGGGCCGGGGAATACTCGCCGTCGGACGCCGTGGAGTGAATATGCAGGTCGGCAACGATGGCGGAGGCCGGGACGGAGGAGGCGGCGGTCATTTTGGGGAACATGATTGTCATAAGCCCTAAGATAATTGAAATGCCCTGAGAAACAAACTAAAAATACCTCTCCCGGCATGTTGAGAGGTAAAAGAAATACTGTTTGGAAAGCATAAAAAAAGTCATATATTTTTGGAACACATAACTACTCATAGGAGGGTAAAAATGAAGAAGCTCTTGATCGTGTTAACTGTTCTTGCCTTGTTCGCGGGATTTGCCTTCGCGGAAGGTATCGTTGTCGGCGAAAAGCCGGTGAAACTGGAGATCTCCGGAAAGGACGGCGGCCGTCTGGACAAGACGCCCTGGTCCAGCAGCGAACTCAACACCACCGCCTGGTGCCTGTTCTACGTGGATCCGGACGAATCGGACATGAATACGCTTGCCGAGGAAACCCTGGATGCGGAAGACATTTCCAAGGACCTTCTGAAAACGGTCGCCGTGATCAATTACGATGCAACCAAACTTCCCGCCTTTGCCGTCACCATGGTCCTGAACGGGAAGCAGAAGAAATACCCCGACACGCTGTACCTTAAAGACATGAACAGTGTTTTCGTCAACACCTGGGGTCTGACCGACAATACCTATTGCACCCTGGTATTCAACAAGAACGGCGTACTCGTCTATCGCAAGGACGGAAAAATGAGCGAAGAGGACGTTGCCGACTACATAAAGACCATTAAAGCGAATCTTTAAAAAAGGTTTAGAAAAAGCGCGAAACATCCGCGCTTTTTTTTATCGTTAAATTTTGAAAAGGAGTAAGACATGGAATTCTCACCGATTCTTATCTGGTTCATCGTCGGGCTGGTCATGGCGCTTCTGGAATTCGTTATTCCGGGCCTGATCGTCGTCTTCTTCGGGGCGGGGGCCTGGATCACCGCCATTCTGGTGTGGATCTTCCCCGGCATGGCGGTCTGGGTGCAGCTGATGTCCTTCACGGTCCTGTCCATCGCGGCCCTGATCTTGCTCCGCAGACAGCTGAAGAAACGCTTTTTCAGCGACCAGGAAGGCGCCGAGAGCGAGGGCGTGGATGATTATATCGGCCGCAAGGCCGTCGTGGAGAAGGCCATTGCGAACGGCGAAGGAAAGATCCTGTACCGCGGCGTATCCTGGGAGGCGTATGCCGACGAGGATATTCCCGAAGGCGCCTCCGTGGTCATCACCGGGAAAGACAGCATTAAGTTAAAGGTTAAACCCATCAACTAAAGGAGTAGAAACATGATTGGAACCATTATCTGGATAGGTCTGATCATATTGGCGTTCGTGATCCTCGCCAAATATATCAGAGTCGTGCCGCAAAAATCCGCCTTTATCGTCGAGCGGCTCGGGAAATACAAAAAGACCCTGACGGCCGGGTTCCACGTTCTGGTCCCCATGGTCGACCGGGTTTCCTATAAGCATACCCTGAAGGAACAGGCGCTGGACGTGGTCTCGCAAACCTGTATCACCCGGGACAACATTTCCGTGGAAGTCGACGGCATCCTTTACCTGCAGGTGATGGATCCGGTGAAGGCCTCCTACGGCATCGACAATTATCAGTTCGCCGCGACCCAGCTTGCCCAGACCACCATGCGTAGCGTGATCGGCCGGATGGAGCTGGATAAGTCGTTCGAGGAACGCGAAACGATCAATATCTCCATCGTGGATGCGGTCGACAAGGCTTCCGATCCCTGGGGCGTCAAGGTGACCCGTTACGAGGTCAAGAACATCACGCCGCCGCAGAGCATCAAGGACGCCATGGAAAAACAGATGCGCGCCGAACGTGAAAAGCGCGCCCTCATCGCGGAATCCGAGGGAGACAAGCAGGCCAAGATCAACCGTGCGGACGGCGACAAGCAGGAACTGATTGCGAGGTCCGAGGGTGAAAAACAGCGCCGGATCAACGAGGCGGAAGGCCGTGCGGCCGAGATCGAAAAAGTCGCCGTTGCGACCGCCATGGGATTGAAAGAGATCGCAAAGGTCATCAATGAAAAGGGCGGCGCCGAGGCGGTCAACCTTCGCGTTGCGGAACAGTATCTGACCGAATTCGGCAAACTGGCCAAAGAGAACAACACCATGATCCTGCCGGCCAACCTGACCGATATCGGCGGGGTCGTCGCGACGATCACAAAGGTCCTGGAAGGCGCAAAGTCCGTCAAGGCGAATATCGTTAAGCCGGCCGCAAAATAGATCATGAGATCACAGACCGAGTACCTGACCTTCACCGTGCCGGAGCGTTTCGGGTTCGTGAACATCACCCCGCGCGTCGAGGAGATCGTCCGGACCTCCGGGATCCGGGAAGGGCTCTGTCTGGTTAACGCCATGCACATCACCGCCTCCGTGTTCATCAACGACGACGAGCCGGGCCTGCATGAAGACTACCGGCAATGGCTGGAGGAGCTGGCGCCCTATGATCCGTCCCCCCGGCGTTACCGGCACAACCGGACCGGGGAAGACAACGGCGACGCTCACCATAAGCGGCAGATCATGGGCAGGGAAGTGGTGGTCGCGGTCACGGACGGCCGTCTGGATTTCGGTCCCTGGGAACAGATCTTCTACGGAGAATTCGACGGGAGAAGGCCGAAACGGGTGCTGGTCAAGGTGATCGGCGAATAAGACGGCCGTGATCTTCAGACAAAAACAGAAGCGGAAGCGGAGACAGGGTTCTCCGCTTTTGCCTTCCCCGATAAAAAAACATGAAATTATTCGATATATCGCTTGACTGTGAGACTATTAGTAAATATATTTATCGGCTATTTGTGACGCTTAATGAAAAGAATAGGAATAGATAGAATGTATGCAATTGTCGAAGTAAGTGGAAAACAATTCAAAGTGGCAAATTCAGAGTACTTGCGCATTCCGCTGCAAAACGCGGAAGCGAACGACGTGCTTGAATTCGCCAATGTTATGCTGATCGATGACGAAGGCAAGGTTGAGATCGGAACGCCCTTTGTCAAGAATGCCGTCGTAACGGCCCATGTTGTTGAACACGCACGCGAGAGAAAGATCATCGTGTTCAAAAAGAAGAAAAGAAAAGACTATAAAGTAAAACGCGGTCACCGCCAGGGCTACACCCTCATTCAGGTCGATTCCATCACCCTGGGTCAGGCAAAAGCCGAAAAACCCGCTGAAACAGCAACGCCCGCAGCCGAAAAGGCAGCCAAACCGGCAGCGCCCAAGGCGGCAAAGCCTGCGGCTGAAAAGCCCGCAAGCCCCAAAAAGGCGGCCCCGAAAAAAGCTGAATCAGTTGAAAAGACGGAAAAGGAATAGATATGGCACATAAAAAAGGTCAAGGAAGCACCAACAACGGTCGTGACAGCAACCCCAAATACCTGGGTGTCAAGCGTTACGGCGGTCAGTTTGTTACAGCCGGTACGATCATCGTACGTCAGCGCGGAACGAAATTCTTCCCCGGGGACAATACCGGGATCGGCGGCGACGATACGATCTTTGCGACCGCCGACGGCACCGTTCAGTTCAATATGAAACGCGGCCGTAAAATGGTGGACATTCTCACCGCATAAAGACGTCTTACAGATCATTCAGCCCCGATCCTTTCGGGGCTTTTTTTATTTCCGGCAAAATTTTACACAGCCGGCTCAGAATTGAACGGGCGCGGGATAAATGGTTGTCAGATCATAAAAAATGTTATACATTTGGTAAAAATTTAAAGAGTGACCGGCATGAAACATAAAAAGAACAATGGAATGGACTATCTCTGGGCACCCTGGCGCATGGAATACATCCGCGCCCCGAAGAACGAAAAGGACAAAGGATGTATCTTTTGCTGCAAACCCCGGGAAGAATGCGACCAGGAGAACCTGATCCTCTATTACGGGACGCACGTTTTCGTGATCATGAACCGTTTCCCGTACAACAACGGACATTTGATGGTCGTTCCCTTCCGCCACCTCAGCGATTACGGCGAACTGAGTCCGGAGGAACGGCACGAGATCGCGGACGTCACCGCCATGGTGGTGGACATCCTGACCCGCAAGCTTCATCCGGACGGATTCAACATCGGATTCAATCTCGGCATTTCCGCGGGAGCGGGAATATCCGAGCACCTGCACCAGCATATTGTTCCCCGCTGGAACGGAGATACGAATTTTATGCCGGTTCTGGGACAAACCAAGG